>JBMFMV010000017.1:0-29487 GCA_049970495.1 bacterium | reverse complement strand
AAAGGTATGAGATATTCAATCAAGTTCAAAATGAAATATCTAGAGAACTAAATGAAAAACTTATAGGGACTATTCAAAAAGTACTTATAGAGGAAGACAGGACAAAATTCCCAAATCAGTCAAGGGGAAGGACCAGAACTAATAAAGTAGTAGTGATAGATGAGAAGATAGAACCGGGTAAAATAGTAAAAGTAAAGATAAAAGAGGCAAGCGAATACACACTAAAAGGGGATAGAGTGGAATAATATTATTTCTTTTCTATCTCGTAAACGAGGCAGATAGCGTCTGCTATCTCTTTTAGCGGTTTCCCTGTATCCATACTTTTTTTCTGTAAAAATCTATAAGCCTCATCTTCGCTCATCCCTTTGGTCTTCATTAAGATTCCCTTGGCTTTGTCTATCAATTTTCTAGTTTCTAACGCCTCTCTAATCTTTGTAACCTCTTTTATAAGCTGACTACTCCCTATTGCCATTGCTGCATAATTGGCTAAGGCTTGGACTATATTTACCTCTTCTTCTGTAAACCTATGCTCTTCAGAAGTATAGACATTAACCACTCCTATTACCTTTTCTTTAAAACGCATAGGCACAGAAAGCATAGAAACTAAGCCTAATCTTTTAGCAATATCTCTATAGTAGAATCTAGAATCCTCCCTTACGTCTGAGACTATGATAGGTCTTCCTTCCTTAACAACTAAGCCGCTTATCCCTTGATTGATCTTTAAGTTTGGCTTATTTCTGTATTCTTCATCAAGGCTCTGACTTGCCTTCATTATAAGTTCTTGTTTTTCCTCATCTACAAGCATTATAGAACATATTCTTGTGTTTAATAGCTCTGCTGTTACTGTTACTATAAGATTTAGTATATCATCAACAGAGCTAAGGTGTGAAGCTACAGACAAAGAAACCTTTATTATCTTTTCTAATTCTGCTTCCTTTCTTTCTATCTCACTCCTTAGAAATAATATTTCTCTATCTTTTTCTTCAATAATCCTTTTTAATTCCTTAATAGTAGCCATAATTGTATCTTCTTTCTATCTTATCTTTAATACTTTGGCTCCTTTTATTTTCCCCTCCTTAATCTCTAGTATAGCTATATTTGCATCTTCTAGGTCAAATACCTGTACTTCAGGGTGGATTGGTATCTTTTCGGCTATTGAAAGAAACTCTAACACGTCCTTTCTTGTAACATTAGCAACACTCTTGATCTCTTTTTCAAGCCAGAGGTCTACCTCATAGTTCATATTTAAAAGATATTCTTTATCTATATCCTCTTTTCTTATGGCATTTATTACAAGTCTCCCGCCTCTTTCAAGGTTCCTAAGGGCCATGATAACACTTTTCCAGACAGGAGTTGTATCTATTACACAGTTTAGTTTCTCAGGAGATTCATCAGTTATATCTCCAGTCCAATAGGCTCCTAAGTTTAATGCAAAATCTCTTTCGACTTTATTTCTAGTAAAGACAAAGATCTTTGAGTTGGGATACATATATCTTACGATCTGTACTACTAGATGGGCTGAAGCCCCAAAACCAAAGAGCCCTATATTATCTCCATCTTTCATATCACATAGGCTCAATGAACGATACCCTATAGCCCCTGCGCATAATAGAGGTGCTGCTTCCTCATCAGAAAATCCACTAGGAATTTTATATGCAAAGTCTTCAGATACTACAGTATACTCGGCATATCCACCATCAACATCTCTTCCTGTAGCTTTAAACTTATAGCATAGGTTTTCCTGGCCAGAAAGGCAGAAATTACATCTGCCACAGGCAGAATTTATCCAAGCTACTCCAACCCTATCTTCTATCTTTAATCTACTAACCTCTTCTCCTATCTTTACCACCTTTCCTACAATCTGATGGCCAAGTACTATTGGAAACCTTGAAGGCATAGTGCGACCCTCTATCTCATCTAAGTCTGTCCTACATACACCGCATGCAGATACCTTTATCAGTACCTCTTTATAACTAGGTTCAGGGGTAGGTATTTCTACTAATTTTAGAGGAGATTTGTTTTTGCTCAAGTCATATATCCCATCAAGTATCATAGCTCTCATATTTTACCTCCACGGAGGATTAGCAGATCTACGGACGTTAATTTCATCTATAACTGCATTACCCCTATGTGTAAGTAGAAATAGAACGATTTCAGCTATCTCTTCAGGTGAGATAAGTGTAGAAGGGTCTATATCTGGTCTAGTTAACTCTACCATACTTGTAGCAACACCCCCAGGAGATATAACATGAACTCTAATCCCATCTTGAAAGACCTCCTGAGCCAATACTTTGGTAAGTCCCATCAATGCGTGTTTAGATGCAGTATATGCCCCTTGATTTATGTATCCTTTTACGCCTACAACAGAAGAGATATTTATAATAGTAGCCATATCAGACCTTTTAAGGTAAGGAATAGCCTCTTTACTCAGTAAAAAAGGTGCTCGTGCATTTACTGCCATTAACATATCCCACTCCTCTAAGGTTGTCTCACTAAGGGGTTTAGCTAGAGCTAATCCTGCATTATTTATAAGTATATCTAGTTTACCAAAATAATCGATAACCTTTTTAATTATTAAAGAAGGTGTTAGTGGATCTTGAAGATCACCAGGACATACGAGTACATCAACCCCATAAGAACTTAGCTCTTCTTTCAATAAAAAGAGAGCCCCTTCCGAACGAGCGTTAACTGCTAGATTTACCCCATTCTGTCCTAAGAGAAGAGCTATAGCTCGTCCTATCCCTCTACTTGCCCCAGTAATTAAAGCCACTCTACCAATTAACTTATGTTTCATTCTATTTCCCTCCTTATGTTTAATTCTAACATAAAAGTGTGTAAATTTTGCGCCATGTTGACAGAATAAACTTTTAATACTATGCTTTATTTAAAAAGAAAGGAGTGGTAAAGTGGTTATCCCAGTCAAAGAATTTAAAGTGGATGAATTATTAGTAAAGGTTTATAAGACTCGTGATGAGATGGGTATGTCTGCTGCGTATGATGTTAGTGAAAGGATAAAGGAACTTTTAAAAATAAAAGATACTATAAATATTGTCTTTGCAGCTGCCCCATCCCAGAACGAATTTTTAGCTTATCTAAGCAGAGAAGACTTAGATTGGAATAGGATAAATGCCTTTCATATGGATGAGTATATAGGACTTTCTCCTGAGGCGCCGCAACTATTTGCTAATTTTCTTAAAGAGAGATTATTTGCCAAGAAACCCTTTAGAAATATATTCTATATAGATGGTAATGTCCCTAATCCGGAAGAAGAGTGTAATAGGCTGACTAAGTTGTTAGAGGAAAATCCTCTAGATATAACTTGTATGGGTATTGGTGAAAATGGCCACATAGCCTTTAATGATCCCCATGTAGCTGATTTTAATGACCCTAAGAAAGTAAAAATAGTTGATCTAGATGAGAGATGTAGGCAGCAGCAGGTTAATGATGGGTGCTTTAAGAGTATCGAAGAGGTTCCTAAATATGCTGTAACAATGACTATACCTACGTTAGTCTCTGCTCAATATATATTCTGTATAGTTCCGGCAAAACAGAAGGCAGAAGCTGTTAGAAACACATTACTAGGACCTATAGATGAATCTTGCCCGGCATCCATATTGAGAAGATGTAAAAATGCCATACTATATTTAGACTTAGATTCAGCATCAGAACTAGATTTGTAGATATTTTGACAAGTTGACATATTTTGTTAACTGTGATATGTTATAATAGCAATTGTATATACAATAAACATTTTGAGAGATTTATGTTAAAGGGATTGGGTGATTGGGATTTACTACCTATATATGCTAAGATAGCTGAGATGATAAGAGAAGAGATAAGAAATGGATGTTTTAAGCCAGGGGCTCAGCTTCCTACCGAGGAAGAGTTATGTAGAGTATACAATGTGAGTCGTGGGACTATACAGAAAGCTCTTAGTCTATTAGTATCAGAAAGGATTATTACTAGGAAAAGAGGCATAGGAAGTTTTGTAAATAATCCTTCTGAAAAGATTTCAGCCAAGAGTATTGGGTTAATACTCCCCTATATGAAATATATGGGTTCTGACCTTCTACTTGGTATAGAAAGGGCAATTAGATCTCAGGGATACCAACTGCTATTCTTTAGTTCTGACGGAGATGTAGAGTTAGAGATAGAAATAATAAATCGACTAGTTAACTCTGATATCAGTGGAATTATTTTATATTCATTAGAAGGAGAATATGCAGATAGAGGAATTAGAATACTGCTTTCCTCCCAGAAGCCTTTTGTCCTCATAGATAGATATCTTCCACATATTTGTACTTCCTGGGTTGTCTCAGATAATTATGCAGGTGGTTATAAAATGACTGAATACCTTATTAATAAGGGACATTCCAAGATAGGGTTTGTTATCTACTCTGAAGAGTATTATGAGGTTACTTCTGTGAGAGATAGAAAATTAGGCTATTTAAATGCTATGGAAAAATATGAGTTATCTCCGATCGTTATTGAGTCCTATCCTCCAATGCCACCAAAAGATGAGGTGGAGTTAAAGGAGATGTTTAGTAACCTTATGGAAGAGATATTAGAATACGTCAAAAAAGAAGATATCACAGCAATATTTGGTGTAAATGATATAACTAGTGTAAGGATAATGAGGGCACTTTCGGATATTGGTTATAAAGTTCCAGAAGATATATCTATAGTCGGTTTTGATTATATGAAGCTTCTTACAGATATTGGAATTAACCTTACCTCGGTCCATCAAAACTTCTTTAGTATGGGCTTTGAAGCAGGTAAACTTGTTTTGAAAAAAATTCAAAATCCTAATTTAGCAGATAAGAGAATCTCTATACCTATAGAGATAAAAGAAGGGAATACTGTAAAAATATTAGGAAAGGGGGTGGTGAAAGAAAGAATAATGAGGTCTATTAGAGTTTGACAAGGTAGTATAAGGGGGAGAGGAGAGGTATAATTTTAGACGGTTAAAATTTTTGAGAAAAAGGAGGAGTGAGAAATGTTAGGCAAAAGAGTTTTGATTGGTTTATTATCAGCTTTATTGGTTTTGAGCAGTGTATCTTTTGCTTTTAGTAAAACTGTAGTGAACTTTTGGTCAGTATTTACTGGGGATCCTTATAAAAGCTCTATACAGCATATAGTAGATGAATTCAACAAGAGAAATCCAGACATTGAGGTGAAGGTTACTCTTGTTGCTGCTAGTGCGGTGACAGATATATCTAAACTTATGGCAGCTGTTGCTGGTGGCGTAGGTCCTGATATTTATACAGTAGATAGGTTTACCGCAGCACAAAGAGGAGCATCTGGAATTCTAGAGCCATTGAATGATCTACTTAAAGCAGCAAAATGGGATGCAGAGAAGGATTTCCTACCATTTGCTTGGGATGAAGCTACTTGGGCTGGACAAGCTTGGGTACTTCCGTTTGATACTGATGATAGAGCCCTCTATTATAGAATAGACCATCTTAAAGAGGTTGGACTTAGTAGAGCTCCCAAAACTATAGAAGAATTAGATGTTTATGCAGAAAAGCTTACTAAGAAAGACCCAAGCGGTAGATTCTTAAGAATAGGATTTATCCCTTGGCTTGCTCAAGGTTGGCACTACACTTGGGGTTGGGCATTTGGTGGAGAATTCTATGATCCAAAGACAAAGAAGCTTACAATTACCGATCCTAGAATAGTAAAATCCTTTGAGTGGCAGAAGAGTTATGCTGATAAGTATGGTATAGCGGCTATTCAGTCATTCTCTTCCGCCTTTGGTTCTGAAGCTCAGGACCCCTTCATTATGGGTATGATCTCTATGAAGGTTGATGGAGACTGGACATTAGCTTTCTTAGATAAGTTTGCACCTAAGATGAAGTACCTAAGAGATTATGGCGTTACTTATATACCAAGACCTGCGGAACTTAAGAAGCCAATTACTTGGGCTGGTGGATGGAGTTTAGGGATTCCTAAGGGAGCAAAGAATCTTAAAGAAGCGTTTGAATTTATCAAATTTGCATGTGGACCCGTGGGACAGAAGATTTATTCTGTAGAGACTCTTCATTTACCTACACTTAAAGCCCTACTAAATGATAAGGAAATAAGAGGAGAGAGAAGACATGCCTTCTTTATAGATTTATTGAAATATGCAAAGAACCGTCCTCCTCTACCTGTAGGTGCTTTACTCTGGGATGAGCTTACTGCAGCAAGAGATGCGGTTATCAACGGTCAAAAGACCCCATTAAAGGCTTGCCAAGATGTCGAGGCAAGAGTTCAGCCTGAATTAGATAAATTCTTCAAGTAAAGGAGTTGAATGGGCAGTGAGGGCTAGTTCTGCTAGAAGAAATACCCTTTACGGAATATTATTTGCTTTGCCTTGGATTATTGGATTTCTAGCCTTCACTGCCTATCCTATTTTGGCCTCTCTGTATTATAGTCTTACAGAATTTGTAGGGATAGGGACACCAAAATGGATAGGCAGTGGAAACTATTATAACCTTTTCCATGATGAACTTTTTTGGACTTCTCTTTATAATACTGTTTATTATGTGGGTTTAGCGGTTCCTATAGGATTTGTTGTAGGTTTAGGATTGGCATTATTATTAAATATGGATTTAAAAGAGGTTGGAATTTATAGAACATTAGTCTATATACCATATGTTCTACCAGCAGTTGTTGTTGGTTTTATATGGCTTTGGATGTTAAATCCATATTATGGTTTGTTGAATTTATTTTTAAATACGGTCTTTCACATTCAAGGTCCAGGTTGGTTTTCTGATCCTAAGTGGGCTAAGCCAGCCTTTGTTATGTTAGCCCAGTGGGGAGCAGGGGGGTCTGCAGTAATATTTTTGGCAGCTATTAAGGATGTTCCGAGAGAATTATTAGAGTCTGCAGAGATAGATGGTGCAGGGTGGTGGACAAAGTTTAGTAAGATTATTATCCCTATGATAAGCCCTGTTATTCTTTATCATTTGATAACCGCTCTCTTTGGAGGTTTTCAGATATTTACTACCGCGTATATTGCAACTAATGGAGGTCCTGCTAATTCTACGCTCTTCTATGTCCTTTACCTCTATAGAAATGCATTCCAGTACAGTAAGATGGGTTATGCTTCTGCTATGGCGTGGATTTTGTTTATTATAGTTCTAATTCTCACTTTAATAATCTTTAAGACTTCTGCTAGATGGGTTTTTTATCGGGGAGGAGGCGAATAATATAAATGACCCTAAGACATTTTACGTTGAAAATATTAGGTAGATTAGTGCTTATTTTAATAAGTATTGTATTTTTAGTCCCGATATTTTGGATGTTCACTACATCTATAAAGGATCTATCGGAAGTGATGACTTATCCTCCTGTATGGTGGCCTAATCCTCCTAAGTGGCATAACTATATAAAGGCAGTAAATTATATACCTTTTGGTCGTTATACTCTTAATACCATAATAATAACTGTAGGTAATATAGCAGGTGTATTGTTCTCTGCCCCTTTAGTCGCTTACAGTATCTCGAGAATAAAGTGGAAAGGAAGAAATATTCTTTTTATGTTTATTCTTAGTACTGTCCTTATTCCATTCCCAGTGATAATGATTCCTGTATTCATTGTATTTTCTAGACTAGGCTGGATAAATACTTTCAGACCACTTATAATCCCTGCGTTCTTTGGCGGAGGAGCATTCAACATATTTCTCTTGAGACAATTCTTTATGACTATTCCAGAAGAACTTTCTGATGCTGCTAGGATAGACGGAGCAAGTGAATTTGGCATTTATTCAAGAATAATGTTACCTCTTATAAAGCCTATATTGATTGTTATTTCGCTATTTACTTTCTTGGGGTCTTGGAATGATTTTATGGGACCATTAATCTATCTACAGGATGAGGCAAAGTATACACTCGCCCTTGGGTTACAGATGTATAGGTCTACTAATTATGTAGAATGGCCCTTACTAATGGCAGCATCGACTATTGTTGTTATTCCAACAATTATCGCCTTTTACTTTACTCAGAATACTATAGTAGAAAGTATAACACTTACAGGACTTAAGGGATAAGCTACTTTTTATTTATGAGAGAAGTTTTAATTCTTACTTTAGTTTTTCTTCTATTCTCCCCTCCAACCGTTTTTAAAGGAGGGGAAATTTTTTTGTTTCTTAAATGTGACCCCTGAATCTTATTTAATTAGTAGGAGGAAAAATGAATCGGGTTTTTAAGTCTAAAAGTATAATTGTATTACTCTTTCTCTTAGTCTCATCTAAGGTATTTTCTTCACCACTTTATACAAGTTATGTTGACCCCTTTATAGGGACAGGAGGACATGGTCATACATTTCCAGGTGTGACATTACCTTTCGGTATGGTTCAACTTAGCCCCGATACTGGAGTAGAAGGATGGGATTGGTGTTCAGGCTATCACTATTCTGATAATTCTATAATGGGATTTAGCCACACACATCTAAGTGGGACAGGGGCAGCTGATTATGGTGAAGTAAGAATAATGCCTATAGTTGGAGATTTAAAGATAATTCCTGGTCCCAAAGAAAATCCCTTAGTAGGTTATAGATCAAAATTCAGTCATAAATCAGAAATAGCTCAACCTGGTTATTACTCTGTCTTTTTAGAAGACTATAAGGTTCTAGCGGAGTTAACAGCTTCTTATAGAGTTGGATTCCATAGATACACATTCCCAAAGACAGATAAAGCTTATATCATTATTGATCTATTTACAAGGATAGGAGATATGGCTGAAGAAGCATGGGTAAAAATTGTTGGGAACGATGAAATAGTAGGCTATATTAAGGGTGGACATTTCTGTGGTGCTAGAGACCCTCAAACAGTATACTTCTCTGCCAAGTTTTCTAAGCCTTTCAAAGAATTTGGTACGTGGAAGGTATTTAGAATAGATAAAGGTAATAGGGAAGAGAAGATGTTAAGTAGGTCAGATCCATTTATTGGAGCCTTTGTAAGATATTCAACTGGAGAGAAGGAAAAGATAATGGTAAAGGTAGGGGTATCATTTACTGGTGTAGAGGGGGCTAGAAAGAACTTACAAGAGATTCCTGATTGGAATTTTGAGAGAGTTAAAGAAGAGGCAAAGAAAATTTGGAAAAGAGAACTGAGTAAGGTAGAAGTTGAAGGGGAAGAAAAGGATAAAATAAAGTTTTATACTGCACTTTACCACTCCTTTATCCATCCTAGCCTCTTTTCAGATATAGATGGTAGATACATTGGGACAAATGATAAAGTCTATCTTTCTAATTATAGACATTATACTGTATTTTCCCTATGGGATACATTTAGGTGTTTACATCCGCTCTTTGTTTTAGTACAACCAGAGAGAAATACTGATATAATAAAGAGCTTCTTAGATATATTTACCCAATCTGGTTGGTTACCAAGATGGCATAAGGGTAATAGGGAGACAAATTGTATGATTGGTACCCATAGCGATTCGGTGATAGCAGATGCTATTGTCAAGGGCTTAAGAAACTTTGATTTGAATAAAGCTTATAGTGCTATGTATAAGAATGCAATGGTAGAGTCTAGAGACTTTAATCAGGGTAGAAGAGGTATAACAGAATATAAGGATTTAGGTTATGTTCCTGGAGACAAATTTGATCAGTCTGTATCTAGGACTTTGGAATATGCCTATAATGACTTTTGTCTAGCCCAAGTGGCAAGGACTCTTGGTAAAGAGGATGACTATAGAATCTTTATTAAGAGGGCTCAAAATTATAGAAACCTCTATGATCCTGAGGTAGGTTTTATGAGGGCTAAAGATAGTAATAAAAACTGGTTAGATAAGAACTTTGATCCTACAGATGCTACATCTTCATACTATACTGAAGGTAATGCATGGCAGTGGACGTTCTTTGCTCCTCAAGACCCTTATGGATTGATTAAACTTTTAGGCGGAGAAGATATCTTTGTCAAAAGATTAGATGAGTTTTTTAATACGAAGGTTACTATAAAAGGACCACCTGATATTACTGGTCTTATTGGGCAGTACGCACACGGCAATGAACCGTCACACCATATAGCTTATTTTTATGTCTATGCTAGAATGCCTTGGAAGACGCAGGAATTAGTACGAAAGATACTAGATACTCTGTATGGGACGGATCCGGAAGGACTATGTGGTAATGAAGACTGTGGACAGATGTCCGCCTGGTATATATTTAGCTCTTTAGGATTTTACCCATTCTGCCCCGGAACTCCGGTGTATATAATAGGTTCTCCTATATGGAAGAAGGCAGTTATACACCTTCCAAACAAAAGAGACTTTATTATAGAGGTAGAGAATTCATCTAAAGAAAATATATACATACAGGAGATTTATCTAAATGGAAAACCTTTAGATAGATTGTGGCTCTGGCATAGTGAGATTATAAGTGGAGGAACGCTCACTTTCAAGATGGGTAATAAGCCTAATAAAGAATTGGGAACTAGGGTTGAAAGTCTTCCACCGGATTTTATAGGAAAATAAAAGAAGATAGAATGTTCTTATTCTCTTTTTATCTCTAAGAAAAATCGCTAAGATTAATGCTATAATTACTCTTGTAATTTTATAAAAGAAAGGGGAGATAATTGGATGGGAGTTAAAGAACTTGCTCAGAAAGCTAAGTCGGCCTTTTATATACTGGCTAAGGCAAAGACTTCTGTAAAGAATTCTGCCCTTCTACTTATGGCTAATAGATTAGAAGAAAAGAGTAAGGAGATTTTAGAAGCAAATAAAATAGACCTAGAAAATGCCAAAGATCTCTCTTCTGCTCTTATAGATAGACTTACTCTAAATGAGAAAAGGATCTCAGCTATGGCTACTTCTCTAAGAGAAGTAGCCAAGTTAGAAGACCCAGTAGGAAAGACAGTATCAGCATGGAGAAGGCCTAATGGCATAGAGATACAAAAGATTAGGGTTCCTATAGGACTTATAGGTATTATTTATGAAGCTAGGCCTAATGTTACTGCAGATGCAGCAGGCTTATGCCTTAAGGCAGGTAATGCAGTGATCCTTAAAGGGGGCTCAGAGGCTATAAACTCTAACCGTAAGATAGTAGAGATACTGCAGTCTGCAGTGAAAGATGTAGGATTACCACCCGAGGTAATCTCGTTTATAGACGATACAAGAAGAGAGGCAACTTTAGAGCTTATGCATTGCGATGAGTATGTAGATCTTCTTATACCAAGAGGAGGAGCTAATCTTATACAGACTGTTAGAAGAGAATCTACTGTGCCTGTTATTGAGACTGGAGTTGGAAATTGTCATGTCTATGTTGATGAGAGCGCAGACTTAGATATGGCAGAAGAGATTACCTTTAATGCTAAGGTCCAGAGGCCAGGTGTATGTAATGCTATAGAGACCCTCTTGGTCCATGAGAAGATAAGTAAAGTATTCCTCCCTAGGATGCTAGAAAGATTAAAGAGTGCTGGAGTAGAAATTAGGGGCTGTGAGAAGACCAGAGAAATTGTGCCTTGGGTTATTCCTGCTACAGAAGAAGATTGGTATACAGAATACCTTGACCTTATTATAGCGGTAAAGGTTGTGGAAAATGTCGATTCAGCTATAGCTCATATAAATAAATATGGAAGTAAGCATTCTGATAGTATTATTACCAGAGATTATTTTAATGCTAGGAAGTTTTTGAATGAAGTTGACTCTGCTTGTGTATATGTGAATGCATCCACTAGATTTACAGATGGTTTCGAGTTCGGTTTAGGGGCAGAGATTGGTATAAGCACGCAGAAACTTCATGCAAGAGGTCCTATGGGATTAGAGGAGATTACAACTACTAAGTATATAATTTATGGAGAAGGACAGGTAAGAGAATGAGATATAAGATAGGACTTATAGGACTTGGTAATATGGCTTCTGCTCTGCTTGAGGGATGGAAGAATAAGGGGAGAGATTCTAAAGAGATTATAGGGTTTGATATAAAAGAAAGCAGGTGTAGTTTTGTAAAAGAGAAATTTGGCATTGATATAGCTAATAGTATTCAAGATGTTACCAATGCCGAATCTATTATTATTGCAGTAAAACCGCAAGATTTTCCTAGTTTAAATATAAGACCATCTTTAGATACGGTAGTCGTCTCTATTATAGCAGGTATACCAATAAAAAAGATAGAGGAGTCTTTACCAAACAATCCTATAATAAGGATTATGCCTAACCTTTTATGTAGTATAAATAAGAGTTTTATCCCATTTGTCTGTAATGATAAGGTAGACAAGCCAAAGAAAGATTTATTTATCTCTTGGTTTAGTGATTTTGGAGAAGTAGTAGAAGTTAAAGAGCACTTAATGAATATTATGACCGCATTAAATGGAAGTGGTCCAGGATTTGTAGCATACCTTATAGAGGCATTTACAGAGGCTAGTATATATGGAGGCTTACCATATGATACTGCTTTAAAGCTTACACTAAGTATATTTGAAGGAACCTCTGAATATCTAAGGGAGAAAGGTATCTCTCCGAACTCTTTTAGACTTAGTGTAACATCTCCTGGAGGAACCACCTCTAGGGGGATTTGGGCTTTAGAAAGCGCAGGGGTTAAAGGAACAATATACGATATGATTAGAATTAGTTGTGAGAAGGCTAAAGAACTTGAAAGTTCTTAGTTAAGAGGAAAGGAAGGGAAGACCATGTTAAAAGTGGGAATTATTGGTGCCGGTGGAATGGGTAGAGTACATGCAGATTGTTGGTCTAAGTTAGATGATGTAAAGATTCAAGTCATATGTGATATAGAGGTTGATAAGGCAGAGGCATTGGCAGAGATGTATAGTGCAGATGTTTCTGATTCAAGCATTGATGTGATAAAAAGATCAGATATCGATATTATAGACATATGTACCCCAACACCTTTTCATGCTGATGATGTTATCTCCGCACTGAAATCAGGTAAACATACTATATGTGAAAAGCCTATAGCTAGGACGCTAGAATCTGCAAGAGAAATAGTTAGAACCGCAAGAGAAGTGGATGTAAAATTTATGACTGCTCATGTATTAAGATTCTTCCCGGAATTTGCTACAGCTAAGAATCTCATAGATATAGGGGTTATAGGAGTCCCTAGGATGGCGAGGATGAGAAGGGGAGGCCCTTATCCTGTAGGGAAGTGGAATGACTGGTACTCCAAAGTAGAGATGAGTGGTGGATGCCTTGTAGATACAGGGATACATGATTTTGACTTTCTAAGATGGATATTTGGGGACGTAGAAAGGGTATATGCTAGTGCTTTAACTTGGAAGAATATCTTACACAAAGACTATGGACTTGCAACTATTAGATTTAAATCTGGAGCAATGGCTCACGTAGAGATTACTTGGGCTAATCCACCGGGGACCCCCCTCAAGGTTGGATATGAACTTATAGGAACAGAAGGGATGCTAACATACGATAACTATTCTTCTACATCTCTGAGAATAATGAGAGAGGGCGATATAATTAATAGTTTCTCGATGGAAAGTCCGATAGCAGAGAGTCCATATCTTACAGAGATAAAGCATTTTGTCCAATGCATAAAGGAGGATAAAGAACCGTTGATAACCCCTGAAGATGCATACAAGGCTTTAGAGATTGCTCTAGCATGCATCGAATCTGCTAGGTCTAATAGACCAGTAAATGTTGGAGGTGATATATAGTGAAAGGAGCTATCCTAAGTTTTGCCCATATGCATGCATTTAGCTATATAGAATGTCTAAAGAGAATTCCAGATGTAGAAATAGTTGCTATTGCAGATGAGGATGAAGAAAGAGGAAAGTCAGTGGCAAGTAAATATAATACTAGATTTTATAGGGACTATCAGGAACTTCTGAAGTTGGAGGATGTTGATTTTGTAATTGTCTGTTCAGAAAATGTAAAACATAAGGATATGGTTATAGCTAGTGCCCAGGCAAAAAGACATATACTATGTGAAAAGCCTATCTCTATTGATATAAAGTCCGCCAAAGAGATGATAGAAACTGTAAATAAGTATGGGGTTCAACTCCAGACAGCTTTCCCGGTGAGATTTTCTCCTACAATAAGAAGAGTCAAAGGAATGATAGATAGGGGAGAGTTTGGAAGGATTTTTGGTTTTAACTGTACAAACCATGGTAAGATGCCGGGAGGCTGGTTTGTAGATAAAGCACTTGCCGGTGGTGGAGCTATAATGGACCACACCGTTCATGTTATGGATATACTGAGATGGTATTTAGGTTGTGAAGCCCAGTATGTCTATGCGGAGGGGGATACATTATTACATAATATACCTTCAGATGATGTAGGACTAGTTAGTGTCTTATTTGAGAACGGAGTCTTTGCCACTATTGATACAAGCTGGTCTAGACCGAAATCCTTCCCGATATGGGGCGATGTTAACATATATATGTCTGCCGAGAAGGGTACGGTTGAAATAGAGGTATTCAATCAGAATTTAAGTCTATATAACGATAAGACAATGTCTGTGTCTTTAATAGATTGGGGTTCCAATATGGATTTTCTTATGATAAAGAGTTTTATAGATTCTATAAGAGAGAATAAACCAGTAGAAGTTACAGGCTATGATGGGCTTAAGGCGATGGAGGTTGCCTTAGCTGCTTATAAGTCTATAGAACTAAAAGAGCCTGTAAAGCTTCCACTGGAGGGATAGATGTTTGGGTTAAGAGGGAATATAATAACTAATGGTATTATGCTTAATAATTGGGTCTTAGTTGTAGAGGACGACCATATATACAGTCTTACCCGTGAGGCAGATAATATTCAGATAGAAAGCCTTGACGATTGTTTTATTGTGCCAGGATTTGTAGATATCCACACTCACGGGGCAGTAGGTTATGATGTTATGGATTGTAATCCGGAAGGTATAGTAAAGATGGCAGAATTCCTGGCTTCTCATGGGATTACCTCTTTCTTACCCACAACGACTACTCTTGATTTAGATACTACATTAAGGGCTATCTCTGCAGTAGAAACCGCTAAAGACTTAAATAAAAATGGGGCAAAGATACTTGGTATACATTTGGAAGGTCCATTTATAAATCCAAAACATAAGGGTGCGCAGAATGAAGAGTACATAGTAGAGCCAACCAAGGAAATACTTGAGAAACTTACCGCTTCCAAATTAGTAAGACTTATAACTATAGCCCCTGAAGTTTCAGGGGCTATTACTGCTATAAGGTATCTGAGAGATAAAGATATCTATGTGTCTCTAGGACATTCTGATGCTACATATGAAGATACTATTAAGGCGGTAATAGCTGGTGCAACCCAGATTACCCATCTATTTAATGGTATGAGGACCTTTCATCACCGAGAACCAGGAATAATCGGTGCTGGACTTGTAGAGGATTCTCTAAGGTGTCAAGTTATTGCTGATGGAATACATATACACTTCTCCGCTATAAGACTTGCCTACAGGACAAAAGGGTATGAGAATATCATCCTTATAAGTGATAGTATGAGCGCTACCGGCCTTTCTGATGGAGAGTATGAGCTTGGAGGACTCAAGGTTACCGTTAGAAGCGGTGCCCCTAGACTTCCAGATGGAAGACTGGCAGGAAGCACATTAACGTTAGATGTCGCAGTAAAAAATATGGTAAATAAGGCTCAAATACCTTTACCCTTTGTAATAGAAATGGCATCAAGAGTCCCAGCTAAAAGCATAGGAGAAGCCTTTATAGGTAGCTTCTCCTATGGGAACAAGGCAGATATAGTAGTTTTAGACAGAGCTTTTAATGTAGTAAGGACTTATGTAGATGGCAGATTAGTTTACTCTTCTGATTCTTGGCACTTTTTGCAATAGCCATAGTATACAGCATGTGCCCTTACCACTTTGAAGTCCTCCCCTAGATCTGGGAGAGGAATTGTCTTAGAAATATCAAAGATTTTTTTACATTTTAGACAGACAAAGTGACTATGAGGTGTTATATCTGGATCAAAGTGTGCCTTACCATCTCCAACATCTAATCTTTGTATAACACCTAAGTCTGCCAAGCTGTTTAGCGTTTTGTAAACAGTAGCTATAGAGACAGTAGGAGCTATTCTTACTACCTTTTTATAGATATCCTCTGCACTAGGGTGTGACTTATTCCCGTCCAATACCTCACCTATAAGTTGTCTCTGTGGAGTAATCTTGAGACCTTTATCCTTTATAGTTTTTAGTATCATATTTTTTCTTCTTCTCATAACTATACCATTATACAATATGTAGAGGTAAATTTAAACCTGCAAAACTTGCCTCCATAATTGCCTCTGGAAGTGTAGGGTGAGCATGAATAGTATCTGCTAATTCTTCTAGTTTTATTCTCTTTGTAACTGCAAGGCTAATCTCTCCTAACAGGATAGAGGCATATGGGCCTATAACATGGGCTCCTATGAGTTCTCTTGACTCATCTGCCACTAGCTTTACCATCCCTTCCCATTTACCTATGGAGATGGCATATCCTAATGCCCTAAATGGGAACTTACCAATGATTGGATTTATCCCTTGAGCCCTTGCCTGTTCTTCAGTCAAACCTATACTACCTATCTGTGGCTCACAGAATGTTGCCCTTGGAACAGCATTATAATTTAATTTCTTCTTCCTTCCAGAGATATTCTCTATAGCGACTAGCCCTTGGTGTGAAGCAACATGAGCAAACATTGATATACCTGTTACATCTCCTATAGCATAGATATTTGGTATATTCGTCTCTAGATAATCATTTACTTCTATATATCCTTTATTATTCGTCTTAATACTGAGGCTCTCTATACTTAACCCATCTGTATTAGGTCTTCTTCCTACTGCTATTAAAATCTTTTCTCCTTTAAGATGTTCCCCACTTTCTAAGATTACTCCGTCTTCTGTTATCTCTTTTACTGTGTTGTTTAGATAGAGTTTTATACCTTTCTTTTTGAGCGACCTTTCAAGAACTCTAGATATCTCCTCATCTTCAGTAGGAACAACCCTAGGCATCATCTCTACTATGCTTACCTCAGCTCCCATATCTCTGTAGAACGTAGCAAATTCTACGCCAATGGCACCTGCACCAACAATAACTATATCTTTTGGAATATACGGGGTGGATAATGCATAGTCACTAGAAATGACCCTATCATTATCTATCTTTATATTCCCTATACTTGTAACAGGTAGGGAGCCTGTAGCTATTATAATTGCATCTCCTTTTACTATTTCTCCATTAGATATACTTATCTCTGTATTGCTAAGCATCTTAGCTCTACCTTTTATAAGTTTTACCTTTCTTGTAGATAATAGATACTCTACTCCTCTAACTAGCTGTTCTACTACTTGGTCCTTTCTCCTAAATACGGTAGTTATATCTATATCAAAACCATTTACATTTATGCCAAAATCTTTAGATGCCTTTATATCACTTAACCTCTCGCTGGCTGAAAGAAGAGCCTTTGTTGGAATACATCCTCTATTAAGGCAGACCCCTCCTACTTTATCTTCTTCTATTAGAGTAATATCTAATCCTAACTGTGCCCCTCTAAGCGCAGCTACATAACCACCTGGTCCACCGCCAACTATAATTACTTTCATCTTTCAATCCTCCTTTTTTCAGTAATTATAATATCCATCTCTTCATCCCACTCATCTATAAAGTCTTCATCTATTATTTGGAAATCATAGGCAAGCCCAACCTTTAATACCTTATCTGGAAGAGACTTTATGAATCTATCAAAATGTCCCTTACCATGCCCTATCCTATGACGTTTCGTATTAAAGGCAACACCCGGTACTATAATGACCTCAAGATTTTCAATATTGTAACTTTCAGAGCTGGAGGGTTCTAGAACATTAAAAGCCCCTGGCGATAGGTCATCTAGATTTTCTAATCTAACGGGAATAATACCTTCACCCACTGTCTTAGGTACTACTAGTATCTTTTTATCACCCAATATCTTTTTTAAAATTTTAAAGGTTGGAACTTCACTTGGTAAACTCACATAGCTCATTATCACCCTATAGGGTTCTATAAGTTTTATAACTTCTTCTTGGATAATATCTCCCCATCTATCTAGTAACTCTCTTGGATAGAATTTGAATAGCCTCTTTATCCTTCCTCTTATCTTGAGCTTTGTTATATTCATATCTCACCCTTTTGTAACTTATAAGAAGTAATGACATTCTTCATTAACATTGCTACCGTCATAGGCCCAACTCCACCGGGAACAGGTGTTATTCCTCCAGCAATTCTAGAAACGTTCTCAAAATCCACATCCCCTACAAGTTTATCATCTACTCTGTTTATGCCAACATCTATGACAATAGCCCCTTCCTTCACCATATCTACAGTTATAAGTCTAGGCACTCCTACAGCACATACAAGTATATCTGCTCGAGAAGTCTCTCTTTTTAAATTAGCTGTCTTAGAGTGGCATACCATTACCGTCGCATCAAGAGAGAGTAATAGATGGAAAAGGGGTTTCCCTACAAGATTACTCCTCCCAACTATCACTGCGGTTTTGCCTCTAATTTCTATATTCTCCCTTTTTAGTAACTCAATAACTCCCAATGGAGTGCATGGTACAATCCTAGGTTTACCGCTTAGAAGCCTACCAAGATTGTCAGGATGAAGCCCATCTACATCTTTTAATGGATCTATAGCTGATACAATCTCAAAAGGGTCTAGATGTTCAGGTAGCGGAATTTGAATAATAATCCCACTGATTTCTCTATCCTTATTTAGGGATTCTAAAGCAGATAATATATTACTTTTATCTGCAGTCTGAGGAAACTTTAACAATCTATAGTTTAAGCCTAATCTCTTACAAGCCTTCTCTTTGTTTCTCACATAAACTAGGGATGCAGGGTCATCCCCAACCAGCACTACCGCTAATCCAGGTTTATCTCTAAGATTACTCACTTCTTCTTTAAGCTCTTTATAGATATCTTCTGCTATTTTCTTCCCATCTATTATTTTAGCCATATAGTTTTCCCTTCTTTTCCATATTATTCTTCCTCCTCAAGTCTCTCTATCTCCGACATTATTATCTCTTCTACAGTTAGATTCTTTATCTTACTCTTATATAGTTGCCTTCCTAATAGATTATCTCCCTTTACCCATCGTTCTTCAGGTTTATCCTTAAGTATATTATAAAATCTATTTACCTGAGCACTTAGATAATCCGCCCTGTGAACCGTTTCTGCTTCGAGAGTCATGGGTAAGATAGGAGATCCTGTAGAATAATCTCCGTGGTGACTAAGTATTATATGTAATAGCTGTTGAAGGTAGGAGGGAGATAATGCCACTATATTTCTGGCTCTCTCCTTTACTGCAATAGCGCCTATAAATATATGTCCTAGGAGTCTACCCTTGGTAGAGTATTCAATCTGAGTACTGTATGTTAGCTCATCTACTTTACCTATATCATGGAGAATAGATCCAGCTATTATTAGGTCTCTATTCATCTCAGGATACATCTCTCCTGCTGTTAATGCAATCTTACATACTTCCCATGTATGTTCTATGAGTCCTCCAATATATGCGTGATGTATTACCTTGCCAGCAGGTGCGAGGAGAAAGTTTTTCAGAAACTTTTCATCGTTTAGAAATGATTCGATGATTTCTTTTATACCTCGGTCTTCTACTGTATCTACTATCCTTTTGATGTCTTTCAATAGTGCTAAAGGGTCTCTTGGACTCTGAGGAATGAAATCTTTTGGATCAAAATGATTTGTAGGGCTTATATTTTCTAGAGCTATCTCTGTATTGTTGTTATATATGATAACTCTACCGCTGACCTCATAGACTACCCCTATAGCTATATCCTTACCTTCATAGTCCCATCTTCTAGCAAGTATAGAACCCGTTTTATCTCCTAATGTAAGGATAAGAGAAGTTCTTCCGTTCTTATTAGATCCGATAGACTTCTTTAAGACTACGAATGGTACCTTTTCTAAAAGGATCCCTTCTCTAAGCTGTGATATATAGTATTTTTTCATCTCGGATACCAAGCCATAGATTTAGTAGTATAACCTACCCCTATATTACCATTTCTATCTAACACAATAACACCAAATTCTAGTCCTTTCGTCTTCCCTTCATTTACTACCATATCCACCGCTTCTTGCGCTGAAAATTGCCTCAACAGTATATCTATCTTTTTTGCTAATCCAAACTTTATTATATCTTCTCCTAAGCCCGTAGCAGACACTCCTCCCCAGAATGATGCATATGTTCCTGCAGATATAATAGGACTATCGCCTATTCTACCAGGAAGCTTTCCCTTTATACCACCGGTAGACGTACCTGCAGATATAATTTTCCTTTTGTCCATGGCTACTGCTCCCACAGTATCTGTTGAAAATTTACTACGAGTTTCTTTAGGGATAAAAGGAGGGAGATTATACCTCTCTGCAAATCTCTCTGCTCCTTCGCCAACCAGCATAACATGGGGAGTCTCCTCCATAACTAGTCTAGCAAGTCTAATAGGGTTCCTTATCGTTCTAACTCCACCAACCGCCCCTGCTCTTCCATTAGAAGTCATAATACTAGCGTCCATCTCTATATAACCTTCTTTGTTAGGAAAAGAACCTATGCCTGCATCAAATACTCCACTATCTTCCATAAGAGTTATTACTTTTTCTACAACTGAAAGAGAATCCCATCCATCCTCTAAGAGTTTGTAACCTACCCCCCATATATTTTCCAAATTCTTCTGATAGATCTTAAGTACATCTTCAGGGATATCTCCTGCTCCTCCATGAATTATAAGCTTAACTTCTCCCATCCTAGAATAAACCTCCTATTTATTACCTTTGTATTGGTACCTTAAATCTGTATAAGAGGATATTAATTATTTCCATAGATAAAAAGCTATATGTAGGAATTAAAAAGGCTTGTGATATGATAGCAGGTATAAGGACTGGTTTTAAAGGGAGTCCTAGTAAAATATTTAAACTTAGAGGAACAAGTAATATAGATGTGAAACCCTGTGTTATAGCTATTGCAAAAAGGTAGTCTTTGAATGATAATCTCTCATTTTTAATAGTTAAAAGCCCTGGTAGTATTCCTCTTATTGCCGAGATTATAGTAAATGCAGGGACATATGGACCCATAGGATTTATAAAGTACCCTAATACATCAGAAATTGCTCCACATAAAGCCCCTTCTATTGGTCCAAGGAGGAAGCTAGCAATAATTATTGGCAATGGGCCAAACCCTATTCTCACCCCTTCTATGCCTCCTATAGGGATTCTTATGGACAGAATCCTTGTAAGAACTATACTTAATCCAGCAAGAAGCGCTATATATATTGTCCTTTTTACAACCAACTTAATCCCTCCTTATCTGTTTTTAACATAACTGATTATAACACTAAATTTCTGTTATAATATAGCTAATTCTAAAAAAGAGAGGTGATTTCTTTTGGCAAAGATCTATAATGTTGGTGTTGTAGGATTAAACCATGATCATATCTGGGGGCTTCTCAAGAATTGGATAGAACAGCCTAATGTAAGATTGGTTGGCATAGCAGAGTCTCATGAGCCACTAAGAGAAAGAGCAAGAAAGGATTTTGGGGTTGATAAGTTTTATGATACCTATGAAGAATTTATAGATAGAGAGAAGCTTGATATAATTCAGATCACCTGTGAGAATAGTAAACACAGAGAGATTACCGAATATGCAGTGTCTAAGAGAATAAATGTTATTATTGAAAAACCTATGGCTGAGAGCTATGAGAGTGCCTTAAAGATGTTTAACTCTGCAAAGACAAGCGGTGTAAAACTTATGATAAACTGGCCGACAAACTGGAATCCGGCTATCAGGAAGGCTTTAGATATGGCAAAAGGTGGAGATATAGGAAAGGTATTTCAGTTTAGATTTAGGGCAGGGCATAAGGGTCCTAAAGAGATAGGATGCTCTATCTACTTTTACAGTTGGCTCTATGATCCAGAGAAGAATGGGGCAGGTGCCTATATGGATTTCTGTGGCTATGGAACTCATATGGCGGGTTATCTTCTAGGTAAACCATTAAGTGTTATAGCCTTTGGTAAAAATCTAGTGAGGGATTATATACCGGCAGAGGATAATGCTATACTCATTATGGAGTACGATAGGGCAATGGCTATTGCAGAGGCAACTTGGAGTCAAATAGGTAATGTCCCTACAGAAAATCCCATTATATATGGGGGTAATGGAACTCTGGTGGTAAGTAAAGGAGAAGTAATTCTATTCTTAGATGGAAAAGAGCCACAGACTATACATCCGGGAGAACTCCCCCCATATGAAAAGAATGCAGTTACGTATTTCTTGCATTGTATAGAAAATGATATAATGCCAGAAGGTCTATCTGACCCAGAGCTTGCCCTTCAGACTCAAAAGATACTATCAGCTGGATTAGAAAGCATAAAGACAAAGAAGGCAGTACCAGTATAGTTTCAATAATCTTATATTAAAACTTGAAAAACTAGGGCTCTCTGTTTTTAGAGGGTCCTAGTTTTTATCTTAAATAGCTATAGGAGTTCTCTTTTTAAGAAGTCATAAGCTTTTCTTCCACTTATCTGGTGTCTTCCTTCGAATATATCCACATCAAGCTTCTCTGAGACGCCTAAGATCTCATATGCCTTTTTTACCTTTGATATAGAAAATTCGGTAGCTTTAATTGGGAAGATATTATCTTTTGTTCCACTTTCCACTAAAAGAGCCCTTGGAGCTATGAGACAAGCTACGTCATACATCTCTGCATACTTTAGTATACCGGGGATATAGTTGCACTCACAGTGATATACAGAGAGTATACTATCCTTGAATGTATTTAGATATCCACTTACTACTACCGCCTTTACTCTTTCATCTAAAGCAGAAGAGAATAGTGATGTCATTCCTCCTCCAGATATTCCCATAATACCGATACTAGAAGTCTTTACCTCTTTTCTTGTCTCTAGATAATCTATAGCTCTCATTACATCCCATACTCTCATACCTATTACCGTCTTTCCTAAAAGCATAGCCCAGAAAGAGACCTTTCTGCAGGATGACTGATACTTATCTTTGGCTATATCTTCTGGTTCTCTCCTTTCGCCAAAACATGCCTGTTCAATGGCAAAGGTAACAAAACCACTCTTTACAAGTGAAATAGCAAAGTCTTTTTGATAACCATCCGGTATAGTCCTATCGGTCCCATCTTCCCAAATCCCTACTATATCATCCTTCCCATATCCGTGACCATGAAGTGCAATTACCCCTGGGGCTGGGAGTTCAACTCCTTTTGGTATTAAAAGATAACCTACTACACTTACATCGGGTGCGCTGTTAAAAATTATCCTTTCTCTTATATAACTATCAAATTCTCTTTCCTCTAGAACTTCTGCTTCAAGAGGTACTCTGTCTGGAAATCCCCCTAAAAGTTCTACGAGCTTATTCCTTAGAGCTTCTCTCCATTCTTTCCATTCCTCAATAGTCCTTGCTTTGAACTCATAGACTCTTGGTTGTTCATAAAGTCTTGAAAATGGTTGAAGCGGACGAAATGTTCTCACTTATCATCCCTCCATTCTTTTTAAAAGAGAAATTTTTTAATTTATTATACTATACCTGTGGAGTATAGGTTCTAATAAGAATGAAGTTTGTCACTGTTGTACTACTAGTATAGGATAATCGAATGTTAATTTATCGTTAAGGTAGACATTAACTTTATAAGTACCTGCTTTGTAGAATATTATATCTTCGAGTTCATCATAGACCACATTTACAGTCTTGGGACCATTCTCAAAACTTTTTGGCTCTGATTTATATATAATATTACCATCTGGATCTAGCAGTTCTATATACTGACTAAATTCTCCATCTCCAGAATGCCATATATTGGCTATAATGAAGTCGTATGCAGAAGGAAACCTTTTAAAGATAAAATATTCGAATATACCAGAGATTATTTGTAAACCGTTTTCTTTTTCTGTTACAGAACCTGCAGGAACAGAGAGTATTAGGTTCGGAAGTTCTGGGGCATTTTCAAATTCTAACTCTTCATCACTCGGCTCGACAAATAGAGGAATCCCAAACACTACTTTGTTATCTAATAGTGCCTGAACCCAATATATTCCTGGTTTAATAAATACGATGTTATTAAAGTCAAAGTATTGATAGTAAGTCGAGTTTTCTTTATCAAATTCTAATGCTACATCATCACTATCCATAATAATTTTGTTATCACTATCTACTACTTGAACCTTTATTGAATGCTTTCCGCTCCCTATCCAACGGGAGTAGATTTTGAAGTTATCAACTCCTGGGAACTTCTTAAAAGTAGTTATAGAGAAAAGTCCATTTAATACAATAAGACCGTTTTCGTCAGTAGTAGCATCTTCAGATATAGTTAGTCCAGTATTATACGTTTTAACCTCTTCTGCTATAGCACTACTTACAGATACGAATAAAAAAAAGAACAGACCTGCTAAAGCTACGAACCTTTTCATTTATTTAACCTCCCTTATAAGGTTTTTAAAATTAATTCTTACTTAGATTTTATAGATATTTAGGAATTTGTCAATAGGCGCCACAAGGATTACAAATAACCCTTTCTGGGGATATCACATTCTCAATCTCTGTGTTAAAATCTTATTGAAATCTTTATTTAGAAAGGAGATTAGATATGGAGATCGATGCTTCTAAGAGTCCTATCAAGAGTATAGGAATAAATGGAAATTCTGCGATGTGGGAGGGTGACCTAGAGAAGCTGGAAAAATGGCTAGCACTCTTTGAATCTTTAGGTTTTGACCACGTAGAGATTCCTCCCCATGGATTAGATGTAGTTGTAGGGGGAAATATTAATAGAAAAAGATTAGAGAGAATTAAGAGTATACTTCAAAGATTCGATTTGAATTATACAGTTCATGCCCCTGATTTTCTCAATCTAATGGATTATAAGAATATCAATCTTCACAAGGCAGTTTTTAATGCATCTTTAGAATTTACCTATGAGATTAGGGGAAGACTCTTAGTCTATCATGCTGGGAGAATACCGGCTGAGTATGAAAGAGATGAAACTCTGTTAGAAGAGTTAAAAGCTATGGAAAGAGAACTGTTGAAGGAATTTTCTGATTCAATCTCTAATACTGATATACTTATAGGTATTGAGAACGCCGATGTAGACCCGTCCATAGTATTTGGAAGGAAATATGCCTATAGCGCTCTTATAGACAAACTGGTGGAGCAGGTATCAAAGATAGGTAAGTCAAATGTTGGTATTACTCTTGATTTTGGACATGCAAAGGTTGCATCTACCCACTTTGGATTTGATTACCTTTCATCGATAATGCTTGCATCTCCTTATATAAACAGTCTTCATGTATATGATTCTTTTGGAAGACCAAACGATATGGATGAAGGACTACCATACATGTTTCAACTTATTTATGGTCTAGATGATTTGCATCTTCCCTTAGGTTGGGGAGACATTCCACTAGAAGAGGCTTTTTCGAGGCTTGAGATATCTCAGGCTTTTATGACTATTGAGCTTAACCATAGATACAAGGATGAATACACTGAGAGTCTTAGGATTGCAAGATACTTAGCCTCATTGGTAAAAGAGAGATAGATGTCTGACTTTCTACCTATTACTTTAGAGGAGGCCCAAAAAAGAGGCTGGGAAGAGTTAGATGCAATAATAGTTACAGGGGATGCCTATGTTGATCATCCATCCTTTGGTTCAGCTGTAATTGGAAGAGTCTTAGAATATTATGGATTTAAGGTAGGTATTCTTCCCCAACCAAACTGGAAAGATAAAGAATTTTTTAAGGTTTTAGGGAAACCAAGACTATTTTTTGGTATTACTGCAGGAAGTATAGATTCTCTAGTTGCAAACTATACTCCAAATAAGAGAAAAAGGGATAGGGATGCCTATACTCCAGGTGGAATTCCGGGGAAAAGACCAGATAGGGCTACAATAGTTTATTCAAATATTGTCCACGAAATATACCCAGATGTACCAATCATATTAGGTGGACTTGAAGCTAGTTTGAGGAGATTTTCTCACTATGATTTTTGGGAGGATAGGGTAAGACATTCGATTATCTTGGACTCTAGGGCAAAGATAATTGTCTATGGAATGGGTGAGAAACAGATAGTAGAGATTGCTAAGAATCTTGCTCTAGGAAGGTCTTGGTATGAGATATATCAGATTCCTGGAATTGTTTATGTGTTAAGTGAGAGAGAGTTTAATGAACTTTTTAAAGATAGAGAATATATAATGCTACCACCATTTGAAGAGGTATCACAAGATAAGGATAGATACTTTGATTTTCAGATGTTACTCTCAGAAGGGATGAAAAAGAGAAAGACTTTGGTACAGAGGGATGGAAGAAGGTATGTTATTCAGAACCCATCCTCTACCTATACTACCGAAGACCTTGATCTAATCTATTCTTTACCATTTCAAAGACTTCCTCATCCATCCTATAAAGAGAGGATTCCTGCATTAGATACAGTAATGACCTCTATTGTTTCACATAGAGGTTGTTTTGGTAGTTGCACCTTCTGTTCACTTAATCTTCATCAGGGATGGCAGGTGGTTTCTAGAAGTGAGGAATCTATACTAAAAGAGGCTTATAGTTTGACTAAACACGCTAGATTTAGAGGGACTATCAATGATGTGGGAGGACCTACAGCCAATATGTATAAACTGAGGTGTAAGATCTATGGAATTCCTGGTTCATGCCCAAGTAGAGATTGCCTATTCCCTAATATATGTAAATATTTAGAGATAGATTTTTCATCCCAACTTAGACTTTTAGAAAAGATCAAAGAGATTCCGAAAGTGAAACATGTATTTATTGCTTCTGGAATAAGGTATGACCTTGCTTTAGAAGATGAAAATTATATAAGTGAAATAATTAGAGGTGGCTATATTGGAGGACACCTATCTGCTGCTCCAGAGCATATCAAAGATTATGTCCTTGAAATTATGAAAAAGCCTAAATTTGAAGTCTATGAAAGATTTGTCTCCGTTTTCGAAAGAACTATAAAAAGGTTAGGAAAAGAGATATACATTATTCCATATTTTATATCTGCACACCCTGGATCTACGTTAAAGGATGCATGGGACCTTGCCTTGTATGTGAAGGGCTTTGGGCATTACTTAGAGCAGATTCAAGACTATACACCGCTTCCTCTTACTCCAGCCTCTTGTGCCTACCATACAGAGTATCATACATCAAGGAAAGAAAAGATATATGTGGCAAAGACATATGAGGAGAGAAGACTACAAAGGGCTTTGATTCAGTATAGGGATAGAAAGAATAGAGAGTTCTTATTAAGACACAAAGATAAGATTCCTTTTCCCTTAGAGAAACTATTTAAGTGATTAATGGATTAAATGAAAAATTAAAGACCTTGTCAGCCTTTTGGTAAACAATTTTGGGCTAGGACAGAGAGTCATAGTATACATTCAGAATAATTCTCAACATAAATAACATCCAAACTCTTCAAAATAGAGGAGTAAAGGTATACTTTTTAAAGCCCCTTTTATCTAATTTTCATGATTTGCAAGTTGCTATTTTTTATCTAGCATATGGGTCTGCTGCATCTCGAAGACCGTCACCCAGGAAGTTGAAAGATAAAACAGTTACGATGACAAATATGCAAGGTATTAGTAACCAGGGGTGGAGGGCTATTTCAGCTAGTTTTTGGGCGTCTTGTAAAAGAACACCCCAACTTATTGCTGGCGGTTGCAATCCTAGCCCAAGAAAACTTAGAGAGGTTTCTCCTAATATCATACTAGGAATAGCCAACGTGATAGAGACTATAATGTGACTAGCAAAAGATGGTAATAGATGTCTAGTTATTATTCTCCCCTCACTAGCCCCGGCTAATCTCGCCGCTAATGTGAAATCTTCCTCTCTTAGAGCTAATAGTTTTCCTCTTACGACCCTAGCTAATCCGCACCATCCAAATATAGAGAGAAGAATGGTTATTCCAAAGTAAGTTTTTACAACTGGCCAGTCCCTTGGTAAAGCAGCAGATAGTGCCATCCATAGCGGTATAGTAGGAATTGATATTAAGAAGTCGATAGTACGTTGAATAACCTCATCTACTATCCCGCCTAGATATCCAGAGATACCACCAATTATAAGCCCTAGTATGAAAGATAAGAATACTCCTATCAATCCTATAGAAAGGGAGATCCTTGCTCCATATAGGATTCTAGAAAAAAGGTCTCTTCCTAATTTATCTGATCCGAAGATAAATATAGGGCCTCCGTCGATACCAAAGAGATGAATATTAGCATTAAATACCCCTAGAAGTTTATACCTTTCTCCTCTTACAAAAAACTTGACGTAATACTTTTTGCTGCGATCTTCTAGAACTTTAAATCGAAAGGTATTAGGATCCATCTCTGACTTAAGGGCATAAATAAAAGGCCATTGGATTCCTTTTTCTCTATCATATATACGAATAATCTGAGGAGGAGCATATTCATATCCTTCAAAACGTAGAGTAGATGAATAAGGGGCAAAAAATTCACAAAAAATCGCTAGTATATAAAGTATAAAGAGAATCCAACCACCTAACATAGCTAGTTTATGTCTCTTAAATTTCCACCACATTAACTGCCATTGAGAAGCTAGATAAATCTTTTCTTCCGCTTTTTTTATCTCCTCTTCAAAAATATCACTTTTATAGTCCTTCATCCTCCCACTCCTCCATATCTAATCCTAGGGTCTACCCAAGCCAATAATATATCAGAAATTAGAGTACCAATTATAGTAAGCGAGCTGAGTATTAATACAATACTTCCTGCAAGATACATATCCTGGCTCATCACCGCTCTTAGAAATAGCGGACCGATAGTAGGCAAATTGAGTACTATTGATACCAAAGTTTCTCCAGATACTATATGAGGTAAAGTCCAACCTATAGTGCTTATTAAAGGATTAATCGCCATACGTACAGGATATTTAAATAGGAGTTTCCTTTCTGGAAGTCCTTTAGCTCTAGCTGTTATGACATACTGTTTTCTTAACTCATCTAGCAGATTAGCTCGCATAATACGGATAAGTCCTGCTGTTCCTGACATTCCTATAATAATTATAGGAACCCATACATGTTTCAATAAATCTAGTAGTTTAGCAGTGTTCCAGGGAGCCTGTATAAATTCTGGAGAAAACAATCCTGTCACACTTAATCCTAGATATGAAAATGCTATCCACATTACTACAAGTGCAAGGAGAAATCCTGGGGTAGCAAGCCCAATAAATCCTATAATTGTAAATATATAATCAAAGATAGAATACTGATGAACAGCTGAATAAATCCCAATAGGGACCGCTACAATCCAAGTAAAAATCGTAGTTAAAATAGAAATTCCTATTGTCAGGGAGACTCTTTCCCCTATTAGCTCAGTTACTTTTTTGTTCCACTGAAGAGATCTACCAAAATCACCATGTAATATGATATTTCTTATCCATATAAAATATCGAACATACGGTGGTCGGTTTAAGCCGTACAACTTTGTAAGTTGTGCAATCTCATCCTCTCTAAGTAATTCCCCTGTAGCAGACTGTAAACTCATTATGTAAGTAGTA
>JBMFMV010000016.1:0-31880 GCA_049970495.1 bacterium | reverse complement strand
AGATGTCTCTTCTAAATATCCTCTTACTTTATTTAGCTCACAGATAAAGGTAAAGCCTCTTAATAGAGAAGAGGTTATAGCTCATATCAAGTTACCATATACTAATCCTTCAGATACTACAAAGTTTGCATCTATACACTCAAATCCCCCTGGTGTTGATACAGATTATCCTGCTATTATAAGGAGAAGATTTGGAAAGGGAGAAGTTGTATGGATTGCAGGCCCTTTAGAAATGGTAGAGCATGAAACACACAGACAGTTATTTATTAGGCTTATTAAATCTCTGATAAAAGAAGGATTTTCATTTGAAGTAGATGCTCCCAAGTCAGTAGAAGTTACTATGTTTTATCAAGAAGAGAATAGAAGATATATTGTTAACCTTCTAAACTTTCAGCAAGAGTTACCAAATATCCCTGTATCTGACATAAAACTTAGAATTAAAACTGAAGATAAAACTTTCTCTAGAGTAGTAATTTTGCCAGAAGAAGTATCTTTAAATTTTGAGAGTAGAGAAGGATATCTAGAAGTTGAAATTCCAAGACTAGATACATTTCTGATGCTCGGTATTTATTATTAAAAAGTTAACTATGCTATAATTAAGGCAGAGCAAGAAATATTAGAGGTGAGTAGATAGTGCTAATAGAATATACTGAAGAGGCATTGAGAAGAGCTACTTATGAGCTTATAGATGATGAAGAGCCATATTATGGAGAACTAAGGGTATGGGCTACAGGAAGGACACTTGAAGAATGTAGAAATAATCTTAAAGGGGTAATAGAAGGATGGATGCTACTTAGTATAAAAAAGAATATTCCAATTTCTAAATTTGGTTAGAGAGTGGCTAAAAAAGGAATAGAAATTATCAAATATTAGGGAGGTTTTTATGAGATATGTAATGCAGAATTGCACAATCGAGTGGTCTTACGAGTCTGAAAAAGTTTATTCTGATCCGTTTAATGATATAGAACTCTCAGTTATATTTATCGATCCAGATAAAGAAGAAAAGATTGTTCCTGCTTTTTGGGATGGAGAAAATACATGGAGGGTCCGTTATTCAAGTCCTAAGGTAGGAAGACATACTTTTCGTACAATCTCGTCTGATCCATCTAATTCCAGCCTGAATGACCAGAAGGGAGAATTAGAGGTTGTTCCCTACGAGGGAGATAATCCTCTTTTTAAGCATGGTCCTATTAGGGTAAGCAAAAATAATAGATACTTAGAACATATAGATGGGACTCCATTTTTCTGGTTAGGGGATACCTGGTGGATGGGTCTATGTAAGAGACTCTCTTGGCCTGAAGAGTTTCAGATTTTAACTCAGGATAGAGTAGAAAAAGGATTTTCTGTTGTTCAGATCGTAGCAGGTCTTTATCCTGATATGTTCGCCTTTGACCCGAGAGGTGCAAATGAGGCTGGTTTCCCTTGGGAAAAAGATTATTCTACAATAAATCCAGATTATTTTGATATGGCAGATCTAAGAATAAGTTGGCTTGTTAGATCAGGTCTTGTCCCTTGTATTGTGGGATGTTGGGGATACTATCTTCCTTGGCTTGGAATAGAAAGGATGAAGAAACACTGGAGATACTTAGTTGCAAGATATTCCGCATTTCCAGTTGTATGGTGTTTAGCAGGGGAGTATGATATGCCTTATTACCTATCAAAAGATAGAGAAAAAGATAGAGACTTTCAGAGGGAAGGATGGATAGAGGTGGGAAGATATCTAAGGGAGATAGACCCATTCCATCGTCCTATTACCATACACCCCGGGACGTATACAAGGGATTTTACTCCCATTTTAGAGGTTATAGATTTTGATATGCTTCAAACAGGACATAGTGATAATAGTATAAGAAATACTGTTTTTAGAGTCCAGCAGTCATACTATGGAGAACCCAGAATGCCAGTAGTTAATGGGGAAGTCTGTTATGAAGGTATTGGTGGTCAATGTAAAGAACAGATACAAAGACTTATGTTCTGGGCAACTATCTTGAATGGTGCTTGTGGTTATACCTACGGAGCAAATGGAATCTGGCAGGTAAATAGAAAGGATGAACCTTTTGGACCATCTCCTCATGGTATGAGTTGGGGAGATACCCCATGGGAAGAAGCATATAAATTGCCTGGTTCAAGACAATTAGGAATCGCTGAAAGATTATTGGAAAGATATCAATGGTGGAAGTTTGAGCCACATCCAGAATGGATAGAGGTAGAAATATTAGAGGAGAATAGAAAGAACAACTATTATCCTTATTGTGCAGGTATTCCTAGAGAAGTACGAATCATATATCTACCTTTCTTTTACAACAATTTTAAGATAAAGGATATAGAGGAAGGTGTTTCATACAGGACATTTCTCTTTAATCCAGTAGATGGAAAGGAATTTGATATTGGTCTAGTTGTTCCTGATGAAAATAGAGAGTGGCAACTACCTGAGTTAGTAGAAGGATCAGGTTTAAGAGTTCCTATCTATCAAGATTGGATTTTAGTCTTGGAGGTGAAGTAAAATTATGCGAACTTGTATAAATGAAGCTACCACAATGCCTTATTCTCTAGAAGAGGATGTTGTATCAGCTAGTAAGGCGGGTTTTGAAGGAATAGAACTATGGGTTGATAAGGTAAAGAAGTATCTTGAGTCTCATTCGGTAGATAATTTAAAAGAATTACTAGAGAGGAATAATATAAAACCTGCGTCTATATGCCCTTTCTTCTTAAACACTTTTGGAGATACAGAAACCTCTATAAAGAACATAGAGTGGGGAGCTAGAGTTGCTAAAGAGATAGGCTGTGGTATGCTTCTTGCCTGTCCTGATGCTCCTCCTAAAGGAATGGAATATAAAGAGGCTATTAAGAGGGCTGGAGAATTTGCTAAAAGATGTGCAGAAATTACTAGTAATTATGGCGTGAAATTAGCTATAGAGCCTTTAGGAATGCATCCATTTATTCCTGGACCAAAGGAAGCGTTAGAGATAATTGAAACTGCAAATCATAATTCTTTAGGGCTTATAATAGATACTTTCCATTATTATAAATCAGGAGTTACCCTTGAAGATATAGAAGCTATTCCTATAGAAAAACTACTTCTTGTTCATATCAATGACTGTGAGGACCTTCCTAGAGAGGTATTAGCAGATAAAAATAGACTATACCTTGGCTTAGGAGTGATTCCTTTAAAGGAAATTTTGGGTATACTTAAGAGGAAAAGTTATGAAGGTTTTCTTTCTGTAGAGATCTTTAGAGGTGAATATTGGGAAAAGCCTATTGATGATATAACTAGAATAGCCTTTGAATCTCTACAGAATCTTTTAGAGGCCCTAAATGGATAAAGTAAAACTTGTCTTTGTTGGTGTCGGTAATATGGGGCAGTGTGCCCACCTTAAAAATTATGCTATTATTCCGGACTGTGAAGTTGTTGCTATTGCCGAGCTACGAGAGAATTTGGGTAAGAAAGTTGCTCAGCGTTATGGTATCCCTAAGGTTTATAAAAATTATAAAGAGATGTTAGATAATGAGGACTTTGATGGAATTGTAGCGGTTCAACCCTTTATTACACATGGAGTTACTATACCGGAATTATTGGAGGCAAGGGTTCCTATATTTATCGAAAAGCCACTAGCAAGTTCTGTTGAAATTGGAGAAAGGATAGCGAAACTAGTAAAGGAATCAGGGACTTGGATTATGGTTGGTTATCATAAAAGAAGTGATCCAGCCACAATCTATGCAAAATCTAAGATGGAAGAGTTTAAAAAGTCTGGTGAGATTGGGAAGTTGAAATACATCCGTATTACAATGCCTCCAGGGGATTGGATTGCTGGTGGTTTTAATGACTTGATAAAGACAGAGGAGCCTTATCCAAAACTTGAGCAAGACCCTCCACCACCAGATATGGATGAGAAGACTTATAGAAGATATGTAGAATTTGTTAACTACTATATACATCAGGTAAACTTACTGAGATATCTTCTAGGTGAGTCTTATAGGGTAAGATATGCCGATCCTTCTGGTGTTATAATGGCAGTAGAATCGGGAAGTGGGGTCCCAGGGATAATTGAGATGGCTCTATATTCGACTACTATTGATTGGCAGGAGTCTGCCTTAATATCATTTGAGCATGGATATATAAAGCTTAACTTGCCTGCCCCCTTAGCAAGTAATAGGGCGGGCAGAGTAGAGATATTTAGAGATCCTGGGAATGGGAAATTACCTGAGACTATTATTCCACAATTACCTTGGGTCCATGCGATGTATAGTCAAGCTTTAAACTTTATTAAGGCTATAAGGGGAGAAATAGGACCCGTATGTGGTGTAGAAGAGGCTTTAGAAGACTTAAGAGTTGCTAAGGATTACATAATGTTACTGAAAAGAGGTGAGTCTATATGAGAGTAGCAGTGTTAGAAATGGCAAAAAAGATCTCTATAGAAGAGAGGGAAATCCCTAAACCTAAAGATGATGAGGTCTTAGTAAGAATAAAATCTGTAGGCGTCTGCGGCTCAGATATACACTACTATAATGAGGGAAGAATAGGCTCTTTTATAGTGGAAAAACCTCTAGTTCTAGGTCATGAGTGTGCAGGAGAAATAGTTGAGGTTGGACCTAAAGTAAAATCTCTTAAAGTGGGAGATAGGGTGGCATTAGAGCCTGGGATTCCTTGTAGGAAGTGTAATTACTGTAAGACGGGAAGATATAATCTCTGTCCTGATGTAGTATTTATGGCGACACCACCTGTTGATGGAGCCTTTGCTGAATATGTTGTGCATCCAGAAGACTTCGCATTTAAACTTCCAGATAATGTCTCCTATGATGAAGGGGCTTTAATAGAGCCTCTGTCTGTAGGGATATATTCTTCAGAAAGGGCTAAAATAAGACCTGGGGATACCGTGCTGATCTTTGGTGCCGGACCTATAGGCTTAGTAACTCTTCAGGCTGCCAAGTCTTATGGAGCAGAGAATGTTATTGTTGTTGATATAAATGATTTTAGATTATCAAAGGCTAAAGAAATTGGAGCAGACTTTGTCATAAATAGTAAGACAGAAAGGATAGAGGACTATGTTAAAGATGGAGTAGATGTGGTCTTTGATGCCTCTGGTAATTCTTCTGTTATAAGAGAGTCTACAAGATTTGCCAAAAGAGGAGGAAAGATAGTCTTTATAGGATTAGCATCTGAAGATTATATCGGGCTCAATATAAATGAAATAACTTCAAAAGAATTAGACCTTCTTGGTATATTTAGATATGCCAATGTATATAAGAAAGCTGTAGACTTAGTGGCTAAAGGAAAGATAAACCTAAAGACTCTTGTTACACATCACTTTCCTCTAGAACAGACTCAAGAGGCCTTGGAATTTGCAGATAAGAATAAGGATAAATGCATAAAGGTGATAGTTAATCCGTAAATGAATAAGTTTATGACTCTTCAACTTTTACGGTTAATAGATCATGAAAATAATCCTCTACCTATATTGCTTTTTAAAAAATATTATGCTAGTATAGTTATAGCTAAGGGGACGTAGCCAAGCGGATTAAGGCGGCGGATTGCAAATCCGCTATTCCTCGGTTCGAATCCGGGCGTCCCCTCCATGTGAGTGGGCGGTTAGTTCAGCGGGAGAACGCTTCGTTGACACCGAAGAGGCCAGTGGTTCAACTCCACTACCGCCCACCATTTTTTATGTTATAATACCCAATATGAATGTAAGACTTTTATCCTATACACCTGAGCCAGATAGAGTAGTTGCCCTTTCTGCAAGACTATGCTATAGCAAGATTGGTATCCCTGAGCTTTCCGAAAAGCTTACTGATGATAAGGTTAAAGAACTTTTGGATAAGCTTAGAAGGTCTGGCCATTTGTCACCATTTGAACATGTCAGTTTTACTTTCGGTATAGAGGGTATATCTAGGGTAACTTCACATCAGTTAGTTAGGCATAGAATAGCTAGTTATTCGCAGCAGAGCCAAAGATATGTAAAGATGTCTAATGCAGAATTTGTTATACCACCTTCTATTATGAAGAATGATTCTGCATTAGAATTATTATCTAGCATAAATAATCTTGCCAGAACGACATATAACAAACTTATTGAATTAGGCATTCCTGAGGAGGACGCTAGATATGTCTTACCACAAGGTATTACTACAAAGATTATAGTTACTATGAATGCTAGAGAATTGTTGCATTTTTTTAATCTTAGATGTTGTCTTAGGGCACAGTGGGAAATAAGGGCAATGGCTAATCTTATGCTTAAAGAGGTCAAAAGAGTTGCTCCCATTATCTTTGAAAAGGCTGGCCCTTTTTGTTTTAGTGGCCCTTGTCCTGAGGAGGGCCCGTGTCCACTAAAGAAATAAAGTTTATTATAGATAGGTTTGAGGAAGATATAGCAGTATTAGTCAATGACACGACTATTAATATTCCAAGATTTCTTCTCCCGAGAGAGGCTAAAGAGGGGGATGTTGTAATTATTAAGTTTGAAATAGATAAGGAAGAAACAGAAAGACTTAGAAAAGAGACAAAGGATAAAATTAATAGGCTTAAAGGAAGAGGAGAAAAAGGCGATATTTGGCTGTGAGAAAAACTAGGAAGTTTACTACCACCTTTATTGTACTATCTATAATCTTAATCGGTTTTGGTATATCTGATTCTAATGTAAGAGATATATTCTCATCTAGAAGTTTATTATTTAATGCAGATATAAAGATCTTTGTCCTTGACGTAGGACAGGGAGATAGTATTCTTATAAAAGCCTTCGATAGAAATATTCTGATAGATGCTGGTCCAGATAAGAGTCTTTCTGCAGGTAAGATAAATTCCCTTGGAGTAAGGAGGATAAATTTAGTGATTGTTACTCACCCTCACAGCGACCATATAGGAGGGATGGCTGAGATAATCGAGAGATATACTCCAGAATATTATCTTGACCCTGGTATACCTCATACCTCGAAGATGTATAAAAAGCTTCTTGATCTAGTAGATGAGAAAAAGATAAATTATATAAGGCCTAATGGACAAACCATTCACATACAGTCTGCAGAGCTTTACATCTTTCCTTTGCCTAATGATATAAAAGATATAAATAATGGCTCTGTTGTTAGTAAATTATCTTACAAAAGTTTTGATATACTTCTTTTAGGTGATGCAGAGATAGAAGAACAATCCTTCCTTATTGAGATCAATAGGGATAAGTTAAGAAGTAAAGTATTAAAGATATCTCATCATGGTTCTAGTACTGGAACTAACCAGAGGCTTATAGATATAGTATCACCGGAAACTGCTGTTATATCGGTTGGTAGAAATAATCCTTATGGACATCCGCATAGGGAGGTGTTAGAGTTACTAAGGAGGAATAATGTAAGATTTTACAGGACAGATAGGGACGGAACAGTTGCTATACTCTCAGATGGGACTCGGTATAAGGTACTTAGGGAAAAAGGCTCTTTAGGAGAAAGAATCGCATTCTTTATATTACAAGCATCAGAAATGTTTAGGAGGTAGATAAAACTATATGATACATACCCCTCTTTATGAACTACACAAAGAATTAGGAGCCAAATTTATAGATTTCTTTGGTTGGCAGATGCCACTTTACTATAATAGTATGGTGGAAGAAGCTAAGGCTACTAGGACTAATGTAGGTATATTTGACGTATCCCATATGGCTCGTTTCCTAATAATATCTGACTCTTTAGAATTTTTGGATAGACTTTTTACTAACGATCCTAGAAGACTTGATATTGGAAGAGCTCAGTATACTCTTCTCTGTAACGAAAAAGGTGGAATAATAGATGATACTGTCCTTATGAGACTAGATGAATCTCATTTTTTACTCATAGCTAACGCCTGTAATCATGGTAAAGTTCTAGATTGGCTAAAACTTCATAGTAAGAAGGAAGTTATCGAAGATATTACCGAAGGTCTTTCTTCTATAGCTATCCAGGGTCCAAAGTCTAAAGAATTAGTTGAAGAGCTATTTGATATAAATCTGAGCAACTTAAGAAGGTTTTCTTTAATCAATCTTGAAGATATAATCGTTTCTAGAACAGGCTATACAGGAGAAGATGGTTTTGAGATATTTGCCTCCTCTAAAGCAATTATATCTTTGTGGGAGAAGGCTATATCTTTAAAAGGAATACCTTGTGGTTTGGGAGCTAGAGATATCCTTAGACTTGAGGCAGGATACTGTCTATATGGTAATGAACTGAGTGAAGATATAGATCCAATAACAGCAGGCTTAGAGAGATTTGTAAAATTAAATAGTAGAAAATTTATAGGTTCTAATATAATTAGGGATATTATCAAAAATGGAACCAAAGAAAAACTAATCTGGTTTAGATTACAGGAGAAGGCAATACCTAGAAAGGGAGACGAGATTAGATATCGAGGAATAAGAACAGGTAGGGTTACCTCGGGTAATTATTCTCCTTATTTTGATGTTGGAATAGGAATGGGATATGTGAGTTCAGAGATAGCTAAGGATGGAAATGTTATAGAGGTTGTTATAAGGAATTTCCCTAGGATTGGAATCATATCAAAGAGGTAATTTAAACCATGATATAATATTAATATGAGTATCTCTCAGAGAATAAAAGAGAGAATTGATATAGTAGATTTTATCTCTTCTTACGTAAAATTAACAAGATCTGGTAAGAATTACATAGGACTTTGCCCCTTTCATAATGACCATAATCCTTCGTTTACTGTAAGTCCAGATAAACAGTTATTCTACTGTTTTGGCTGTAAAGAAGGTGGAGATGTTATAAAGTTTCTGATGAAGATAGAGCATCTTTCCTATAGAGAAGCTCTTGCCCAACTTGGTAGAAGAGTTGGTATAGAAATAGATGAAGCTGGAGATGAGACTTCTGGAGGTATTAGAGAGTTTTATAAAGTAAATGATTTAGTAACCAAGTACTTTCATTATATACTTACAGAGACTACTTATGGTAAAGTTCCTAGAGATTATTTGGCTAAGAGGGGGATAAAGAAGGATACTATTGATACATTTAAACTTGGATATGCTATAGCTAGTTGGAATGCCTTACAAAAATTTCTTGAGAAAAAAGGGGTAAGCCTAGAGACACAGGAGATACTAGGACTTATAATAAATGACAAAGAAACTGGTAAGACGTATGATCGTTTTAGAGATAGGATAATCTTTCCCATTATTGATATCACAGGACATACCTTGGGTTTTGGTGGTAGGGTACTAGACGATTCTCTGCCAAAGTATATAAATACTCCAGAAACCCCTGTCTTTAGAAAGGGTCATATCCTTTATGGCTTATACCAGACTAGAGATGAGATAATGAAGAAGGATCAGGCAATAATAGTAGAAGGCTATATGGATTGTATATCTTTATATCAGGCTGGTATAAAGAATGTTGTGGCATCTATGGGAACTGCATTTACTAGAGAACAAGGACTAGCCCTAAAGAGAATAGCCAGAGATATTGTTATAGCCTTCGATACTGATACTGCAGGAGATTTGGCTGTAATTAGAGGGGCAAATGTGCTAAGAGAGGTTGGTTGTAATGTCAGAATAGCTCGTTGGTCTGTCTTTAAAGACCCCGATGAACTTATACGTAATCAGGGCCCTATAGTCTTTTTAGATATTATAAATAGAGCTAAAACATTTCTTGATTATATGCTAGATCTATTGATAAGTAGATACGATATATCATCCTTAGAAGGAAGGATTCAATTCTTTCAAGAGTTTTTCCCACTGTTGAGGAGTGAACCTAGAATATCTATTCAAAGGGCATATTTGGATAAGATAGCTACCCTTGGTAAGATGCCTCCAGAGATACTGTATAGAGAATTTGACCTATTTTATATCTCAAGGAAAAAGGAATTTGAGGTTACTTCTGTCTCTGCGTTAAGCTGGATGCATAGAGAAGATATAGATGCCTTAAGAGAGAGATTAGAGAGGCAACTCTTATTGTTTGCACTTACCGATGTGAGATTTCTTAATATAATCAAGCAGGTATTTCAGCCTGATATATTTACAGTAGAGGAATATAGAGAGATATATGAGCGTCTATTAGAATGGAATTTTGAGGGTGGTGGATTCGAGGTAGAAGATGATAGACTTTCAAATATCATTGCTCAGATAAATATATCTGAACAGATAGAATTATCCGAAAATACTCTAATTGAAACTATAAATAGACTAAATGGTATAATATTGCAAAAGAAAAAAGATGAACTTATAAAAGCATTAGAGTTGGCAGAGAAAAATGGAGAGGTTGAAAAGGCTAAAGAGCTTGCCAATAAGATTCAAGAGTTAACTAAAGAAATATTTAGTATAGGGGAAAGGAGAATGTCTGTGAATGGATGAGAAGATTAGGGAGCAAGAAGAATTTGTAGAAGATAACTTTAACTCCAATGTAGAGCATCTTGTTGATAAGGGCAGAACCCAGGGATTTGTAACTCATGATGACATACTTAAGGCCATGCCTGGAGAAGAGCTAGATGTCGACCATTTAGACTACCTCTATAAACTACTTCTAAATCTCGGTATAGAAATAGAAGAAGAGGAAGAATTAAAGGCCCTTCCTGTAGAGGCTGAAAAACTAGAAGAGGAGATAGAGTCGGAAGAGGCTGTCCCTCTAGATGATGCAGTAAGACTTTATCTTAGAGAAATAGGGAAGATACCTCTCCTTACCCCTGAGGAAGAAGTAGAACTTGCCAAGAGGGTTAAGGAAAACAATGATCAAGCTGCTAGAGAGAGGCTTATAAATGCCAACTTAAGACTTGTAGTTAGTATAGCCAAGAGGTATATTGGTAGAGGACTTTCTTTCTTAGACCTTATACAGGAAGGAAACCTAGGCTTAATGAGAGCAGTAGAGAAATTTGACTATAGAAAGGGATACAAGTTTAGCACCTATGCTACTTGGTGGATAAGACAGGCCATAACTAGAGCTATAGCAGACCAAGCTAGAACTATACGAATTCCTGTTCATATGATAGAGACAATAAATAAACTGGTTAAGCATTCTCGTCAACTCCTACAGGAGTTGGGGAGAGAACCTACTATAGAGGAGATAGCAGAGAGGATGGGGGTTTCTCCAGAAAAGATTGAAGAGATAATAAGGACTGCCCAAGAGCCGATATCTTTGGAAACCCCAGTTGGAGAGGAAGAGGATAGTAGACTAGGGGACCTCATTGAAGACACATCTGCGGTAGCTCCTGCAGATACTGCTTCTCAGCATCTTCTTTCAGAAGATATACAGGAGATACTAGAAGGGCTTTCTCCTAGAGAGAGGGAAATATTGGTCCTTAGATTTGGCTTAGGAGGAGAAAGGCCTCATACATTAGAAGAGGTTGGAAAACTATTCAATGTTACTAGAGAGAGGATAAGACAGATAGAGGCTAAAGCCCTTAGAAAATTGAGACATCCTAGTAGAGCTAAAAAACTTAAGGAGTATCTAGAAGGATAGATGGACATAGTGGTTCAGTTTGGCGCCGGGAATGTTGGAAGGGGACATATAGGTCATATATTTTCTAAAGCAGGTTACAAGATTATTTTTGCAGATATAGATGATCAGCTTATCTCTCTACTAAGAGATAAAAAGTATTATATAGTTAGACTTATAGGTGAATCCATAAGAGAAGAGACGGTTAGAAATTTTGAGATTTATCATATAAATAGAGATAGAGATGAGCTTTTAAAGTATATATCACAGGCAAGTATTATCTCTACCGCTGTAGGTCCAAATATATATCTATCACTTGCTCCTATAATAGCAGAAGGCTTAAAAATGCATATACCTTTACCGGCTAATGTTATGGCTTGTGAGAATTTTTATCGCTCTACAGAGAAATTAAAAATAGAGATTTTTAGATACTTTTCTCCTTTACCAAACCTAGTAGGTTTCCCCAACGTAGAGATAGGTCGTATAGTTCCGCCTAGTGAAAGAGGTAGTCTTACTGTTAATGTTGAAGATTATGATGAGTTTCTTATAGAGAGATCAGCCTTTGTTGGTCCTCTGATTAATGTTAAGGGCTTAGAATTTGTTGATAACTTTGACCTCTTTTGGAAAAGAAAGATATATACAGTCAATACTGGACATGCAATACTTGGGTATTTGGGATATTTAAAGGGATATACTTATGTATCTGATGCGGTGCAGGATTCTTGGATAAGAGATGTACTTATTGGTGCCTTACAAGAGGTAAAGGCTTTACTAGTTAGATTAGGGTTAGATCCAATTCATATAGAGGGGTATTTAGATACGCTTTTAAAGAGGTTTTCTAATAAAAATCTTGGGGATACTGTCCTTAGGGTAGGTAGAGATCCGATAAGAAAACTTGGTCCAGAAGACAGACTAGTTGGACCGGCACTAGAGTGTGAGAAACATAATCTTTCATTTGAGAATCTGGCTATTGGTATAGCTGGTGCCCTTCTGTTTGATTATGAAGAGGATAAGAGTGCGTTGGAACTGCAAGAGAAGATAAAGAAAGAAGGCATAGATAGTGTCTTGAAAGATATATGTAAGATTCCTTTAGACTCCCCCTTAGCTTATAAAATAAAGGAGTACTACGCAGTTTTAGAAAGGTTAAAGAAGAGATGAAGAAGGGTCTAAATTATAATGATATCCAATTGTCTAAGAAAATTCTCTCTGAAATAGAAGATATCTCCTCTTCTCTTGGAAATGTTGCAATTATGGAGTTTTGTGGTACTCATACTCATTCTATCTTTAGATTTGGTATAAGAGAACTTCTTCCTAAAAATATTACTATGCTTTCAGGTCCTGGCTGTCCTGTATGTGTAACTGATAATAGGGATATAGACTACTTTTTAGCTCTAGCAGAAATGCCTAACACCATAATAACGACTTTTGGTGATATGGTTAGAGTTCCAGGAAGTTTTAAAAGCCTCCAAGATATAAAAGCGGAAGGGAAGGATGTAAGAATTGTTTATAGTTGTATGTCTGCATTGGATATAGCGGTGCAGAATCCTAAGAAAAATGTCATCTTTTTGGGGGTAGGGTTTGAAACCACTGCTCCTACAGTTGCTGGAGCCATAGTTGAAGCCAAAAAGAGAGGAATAACTAACTTTTTTGTATATTCTATGCATAAGCTTACACCTCCTGCTATGAAGTCTATTCTAGAATTGGGAGAGGTAAAATTAAATGGCATTCTAGGTCCAGGACATGTCAGTACTGTAGTAGGATCTGATGTTTGGAATTTTCTCCCGAGAGATTATAAGATTCCTATAGCAATAGCAGGTTTTGATATCGTAGATATACTTCTTGGAATAAAGGCTTTGTTGGAGATGATCAAAGAAAATGACCCAAAGGTGGTAAATACATACCTTAGGACAGTTAAACCTAGTGGAAATAAACTAGCACAAGATATGATATATCAAGTCTTTGATATATATGATTCTTATTGGAGAGGTTTGGGGAAAGTTCCTAGTAGTGGACTAAAGATAAAAAGAGAATATGAAGAATTTGACGCTAGCATCCAGTTCCCCATAAGTATAAAAGAAGTTAGTGAAGAGAATAAGTCTTGCAGATGTGGAGAGGTTATAAGAGGCGTTGTGTCCCCATTAGAATGTCCCCTCTTTGGTAAAGTCTGTAATCCTAGTAATCCAATAGGACCTTGTATGGTATCTTCTGAAGGGACCTGTAGCGCTTATTATCTATATGGAGCAAGAAGATGAGTGAGAAAAGGATAACTCTTCCCTATGGGAGTGGGGGAAAACTTACTCATCAACTGATAAGAGATGTATTTTTAAAACATCTCAATAATGAAATCCTTTCCCAGATGAATGATTCTGCTGTATTTGAGCTTAATGGTCGCTTGGCATTTACCACAGATAGCTATGTAGTAAGTCCTATATTTTTCCCAGGCGGAGATATAGGTAAGTTAGCAGTGAATGGAACAGTTAATGACTTAGCAATGGTCGGGGCAGAACCTCTCTATATAAGTCTTGGGATAATTATAGAAGAAGGTTTGACTATTGAAGAGCTAGAGAAGATTATTATTTCAGTGAGAGAGTCAGCCGAAGAGGCTGGGGTAAAGATTATCACCGGAGATACAAAAGTAGTAGAGAAGGGAAAGGCAGATAAGATATTTATAAATACCTCTGGTATAGGAGTTATCCCTAATGGGATAGATATAAGGGGAAATAATGCTAAACCAGGTGAAGTGGTAATTGTGAGTGGGACTATAGGAGACCATGGTATAGCTATACTTAGTGCAAGAAAAGATTTGAGCTTTTCTGTAGATATTGAGAGTGATACTGCCCCTCTTAATAAATTGGTAAAAAGAATTATAGAAAACGTATCAGACGTTAGTGTGCTTAGAGATCCAACTAGGGGTGGACTAGCTACAACACTTAACGAAATAGCACAAGCCTCTGGTGTTGGAATAGAGATATACGAGTCAGAAATTCCTATAAAGGATTCAGTAAAAAGCGTCTGTGAACTTCTTGGGCTTGATCCTCTCTATGTGGCTAACGAAGGAAAACTTGTAGCTATAGTCCCAGATAATAAGGCATCTCTAATTGTAGGGATAATGCATAACTCTTTTTACGGAAAGGATGCTAAAATAATAGGAAAAGTCACCAGAGAGCATCCTGGCAAAGTTGTCTTAGTCACAAGATTAGGTTCGAGAAGGATTCTTGATATGCTCTCAGGTGACCCTCTCCCAAGAATCTGTTAAACTGCCAATTCTGCAAATTCAGTTACTTTACTAACATGACACTTGTTTGTTCTACATTTTCCATATGTGTGTTCTATAATTTCATCCTTAAAGTATTTTATTGCAGATGCTATAGGCATTATATAGGATTGTCCTAATGCACAGAAACTAGTTTGTTGCATATAAAGCGCCATGTCCATTAGCCTATCTACTATGTCGGGTTCACTACCGTCTATGTTATTTATAAGGTTATAGATCTTTTCTCCTCCAACTCTACAAGGAGTGCACTTTCCACAAGATTCTCTCCTAAAGAATGCTACAACAGATCTAAGGACATCAACTATACAGGTAGAGTCGTCCATTATAAGAATGGATCCAGAGCCTAAAGTTGCATTTAAAGGTCTGAGACTGTCAAAGTCCATCGGAACATCTAACGCGTCTTCACCTAATAGGGCTCCAGCAGTTCCACCTACCTGTGCTATCTTAAATCTACCAGACCTCATACCTCCGCCATATCCATAGATTATCTCTCTTAGCGTAACTCCCATAGGTACCTCTATAAGTCCAGCATTTACTATATGCCCTAATATTGAATAGACCTTAGTTCCAGGGGACTTTTCTGTTCCAAAACTTCTAAACCAATTAGCCCCATTTTGTATTATACTTGGTACATTTGCTAAGGTCTCTACATTATTTATTACCGTAGGTTTCCCCCATAAGCCGGCATCTGTAGGGTATGGAGGTTTAAATCTAGGTTCTCCTCTTTTACCTTCGAGAGATTCTATCAATGCTGTTTCTTCGCCACATACATAGGCTCCGGCTCCCTTCTTTATAGAGAGATCAAAGCTAAAGTCTGTTCCAAATATTTTATTTCCTAAAAATCCATACACTTTAGCCTGAGTAATTGCCTTCTCTAGTCTTTCTATCGATAATCCATACTCGCCTCTAACATATATATACCCTTTAGTTGCCCCAATGGCATAGCCAGCTATCACCATTCCCTCAATAACTTTGTGCGGATCGCCTTCAAGTATAAGCCTATCTTTAAATGTCCCAGGCTCCCCTTCGTCTGCATTGCATATTATATATTTAGGAGCTCCCTTTGCCTTAAATGCCAATTCCCACTTTAATCCTGTTGGAAATCCGGCCCCTCCTCTCCCTCTTAATCCAGAATTCTTTATCTCCTGTATTACATCTTGAGGATTCATCTCTAGAAGAGCTTTGCCTAGAGCTTCATATCCTCCAACAGCAATATATTCTTCTATAGATTCTGGATTAATAAGCCCGACATTTTTTAGTACTATACGAGGCTGCTTAGATAAGTCAAATTTTGTAGGCTCTTTAGTAACTATTCCAGGAGTTACCGTTTGAGTCATAAGTCTTCTCACTGGCCGTCCTTTAAGTAGATGTTCTTCTACTATTACAGGCACATCTTCAACCTTAACATTCCTATAATATATCCCTTCAGGATAGACCACCATTACTACACCGTCGTTACTACTCCCTAAAGAACCCGTTTCTAATACCTTTATTTCCTCCTGAAGTCCCCTTTTTTCTATCTCTTTTATTAATGCCTGCATTACTTCCCTAGCGCCGGCAAGGATAGAAGAAGCATCTATCCCTATAAGAATGTGGCTTCTTACTATCATCTTTCTCCCTCTCTTTCTCTAAATGAATTTATAATCTCAATTGCCCTTTCTGATGTAAGATTTCCAAAAGCCTCCTCATTTATCATCATTGCAGGAGCGACCCCGCAGATACCTAAACAACTAACTTCTTCTAGAGTAAATAGCCCATCTTCGGTAGTTTCTCCTAGTTTTATTCCTAATGTTTCTTCAAGAGTTTTTATGATCTCCTCAGCCCCTTCAACGTGACAGGGAGTAGATGCGCATACCCTCACTATATACTTACCTCTTGGTTTTGTACTGAAAAGTCCATAAAATGTAGCAGTTTCGTACACCTTACTTATGGGTAGCCCTAAATACCTTGCTACACCCTCTATGTCTTCTTTAGAGAGGAATTGATTTGGCTTTGAATTTTGTAATTCATGAAGGATTAGAAGAATATTTTCCCTTCTTGGTTCGTATTTTAATAGTACCTCTTCTATATTCATTCTACGCCTCCTAAATCAAGAATTTATTTTCTAGTCTATATTAATAGATAAAACTCTTATAGTCAAGTTTACAAGGTTTATACCATAAAAATTTAAGGCCCTGGGATATACCCAGGGCCTATTCTTTTCCAGGTTAAGCTACCTTAAGACAGTTACATTTGCTGCTTGTGGCCCCTTTTCTCCCTGGACAACATCAAACTCAACCTTCTGTCCCTCTTCTAAGGTTCTATAGCCTTGACCTTTAATAGCTGAGTAGTGGACAAATACATCGCCACCATCATCTCGGGTAATAAATCCATACCCTTTCTGTGCGTTAAACCACTTAACTTTACCTGTTACCATTACAAATACCTCCTAAAAATTTTAAAACTGGACTCATCATCCAAGAAACATTATATACCTTATCTATATATCTGTCAACTGAAAATTGCTAATCGCAGAAAGAATCTTTTACCTTTTTGTATAAGGTGATTACAGAGAAAAATAAAAGGGGATGCATATTACACATCCCCTTTTTATGACTTCTTCTAGTCGCTACTTTCTTCCTCCTCAGTAGTTTCTTCCTCAAATAACTCTTCTCCGAACACCTCTTCAGATGGCATAATCACTCCATTTATTAGATGGATTATTCCGTTACTTGCCTTTATGTCTGCTTTTGTAATCTTTATTGTATCATTGATTATGATGTCCTTACCCTCCTTTTTAACGCTAATAGTTCCTCCATCAGTATAGACTTCTCCATTTTCTACTAAGTTATTAGCAGAAAGTTCCTCTGTTGAAATTATGTGGCAGCTTACAATACTATAGACCTTATCTTTATCTCCTTCATCTATAGCAGATTTTAAATCTTTTGCTACATCGTCGGTTGGAACTAAGACGGTAATCGGTCCTTCACCAGTTAGAGTATCGGTAAGTTCCGCTATCTCAACAGCTTTTAGGAATATAGAACAATTCTTCTGCCCCTTTAATGTGTCAAGGACATTTTTATTCTGGGCAGATGCGCTGTTGAGGACTAGAGAGAAAGCTAAAGACACTATCAGAATAATTCCAAACATCTTAAAAAATCTATTCATTTAAAATCCCTCCCCTCTAAACTTTTTACTAAATTATATAATAAAGATACTAAAAATACAACAGTTTAAGAGACATTTTTATCTTGAATATCAGTTAGAATTATGCTAAATTTGATTTACCTAAAAATATCTAAATTAAGATAATAGTTAATAAGGAGGTGATAGGTTTTTGGATTATATAGAGGTCATCTTGAAGTTTATACTAGCTATCCTTCTTGGAGGAATAATAGGTTGGGAGAGAGAAACAGTTAATAAACCAGCTGGGCTAAGGACTTATATTATTGTTTGTCTTGGAGCTACGCTTATCACCATAGTATCCACTACTCTGCCTGGTTCAGACCCTGGTAGAATTGCAGCACAGATTGTTTCTAGTTTGGGAGTATTGGGTGGTATAGTGGTCTTTAGAGAAGGGCAACATATAGTAAGAGGTATTACTACTGCGGTAAGTATGTGGTTTATGGGGGGAGTTGGTGTAGCTATAGGAGCTGGGAAATATTTCCCTGCGATTATCTCTACGTTAGCTGTTTATGTAATATTAGTCTTTCTAAAATCTGTAGAGGGTAAAGTACTTGGACATGGGAGAGGAAAGGTTCTTAATATAAGAGCTCAGAATAGACCTGGGCTTATTGGAGATATAGGTAAAATCCTTGGTTCTTATAATGTAGATATAGTAGATATAAAACTTCAGATAGGAGATGATGTTGCAGACATAACTCTGCAGGTTGCCTCTCCAGAAAAGTTTGAACCTTCATCTATGTTGAACGAGATACAAAATCTGAAAGATATAAAGTCTGTAAGGTGGGATTAATTTTTAAACTACTGCACTCTTCCATCTACCTCTTCTAAATCTAGCCAGATAGAATAAACCTCTTGTAGCAAAGTCTATACATACCGCTATCCATACCCCATATATATTCAGATTAAAGAGCCTGTCTAAAAGAATAGCTAGGGTAAGGCGAAAACACCAGATACCTATAAAAGTAGTTATAGTTACATATAATATATCACCAGCCCCCCTAAGGGAGGAAGAGATTACCGATACAAGGCATAGAAATGGAAGAGAAAGAGATAATATCTTAATTGCAAAGTTTCCAATCTTTAATATCTCAGAATCTGATGAATATATTAATACTAACTGTCTTGAAAAGCTGAAACTTAAACTCCCTAGGATACATATAAGGATTAGACTCATCTTTAATATCCTTTTGACATATGCCTCTGCAAGATCAGGTCTTGCTGCCCCAAGACTTTGGCCTACTAGAGTTGTAGCTGCCATAGAAAATCCCCATACAGGCATAAAGGAGATAGAATTGATTGACATCCCTATCTGATATACTGCTATGGCTACTGTTCCCATCCCAGATATTATTACCTGAAGGAGTAAAAATCCTCCCTGCATAATAAATTGCTCAAGTGCAGCGGGGATACCCACTCTTAGCATCCTCTTTATAATATGGAAGTCAAAAGAGAGTATTCTTTCAAATTCTATAGGGATAACTCTGTTTCTGAATAATATTATGAGTATAACTATCCCTCCAATAGTTCTAGCTATAGATACTGAGGCTGCGGCCCCTACAAGCCCTAGGGGTTTTATGGATATAATGTGTGTATTTATTCCAAATATTAAGATGAAACTTAGAATAATATTGATAATATTGACAATATAGGCAACCTTCATTGGAGTCTTAGTATCCCCTGCTCCTCTGAGGACCCCACTTATTATAGTGTTAGCTAATAAAAAGGGGAAGGAATAAAGAGTTATTCTAAAATACACTAAAGCCAGTTTAATGACTTCTTTTTCTGCCTGAGAGAAAAGGATTCCTATTATTTTGTCTGCTGCTAAATAACAGAGGATTGTTATAAATAGAGAAGATAAAACTGCTATAATTAAAGATTGTCTGACAGCCTCTTTAGCTCCTTTTAGATTCCTCTCCCCTATTAATCTTGCTACTAAGACTGTACTTCCAGTAGATAGAGCTGTAAATAGAGCTAGTATAAAATTTGTAAGTATATTGATAAGTCCTACAGCAGAGAGAGCTTCTTTCCCAATCCTCCCCATAAATATTGTAGAGACTACTCCCACCACCATAATAAGTATCTGTTCTAAGGTAGCAGGAATTGCTAACCTAAGTATATTCTTCTTTAATACCTCATCTACTGGTTTTATATTAGTAAGTGAAGCGTCCTTTTTATTTACTAAAAGGCTAGTTTCTTCTGCCAATGGTTAGCCCCTTTTTATTGCGGCAATTTCAATAGCTTATTATAGCATAGACAAAGAGATATATGTAGTATTATAATTTTAGGTATCAAAGGAATCGAATAAGGTAGGTGATAAAATATGAGAATTCTAGCAGTTGGAGCTCATCCAGATGATCTAGAACTTTTGTGTGCAGGGACTTTAGCAAAGTATAGGAAACAGGGCCATACGGTAATTATGGCTCATATGTGCAAGGGGGACAAAGGACATTTTACCATCCCACCTGAAGAATTATCTAGGATAAGAGCGGAAGAAGCTAAAAGATCAGCAGAACTTATAAAGGCAGAGATTATATCTGGAGAATTCCCCGATTTGGAACTTCTTATAAATGATGAAACTAGGAGAATAGCGGTCGACATTATAAGACAGACAAAACCAGACGTTATTATAACACACTATCCAGAGGATTATATGGTGGACCATGTAAACACCTCTAAACTTATAATAGATGCGAGTTTTACAGCTACCCTTCCTCATTTTAAGACTAAATTTCCCCCTCATGATGTTATTCCGCCTATCTTCTTTATGGATACATTAGCAGGAGTAAATTTTTTACCTATCGAATATGTTGATATTACTGAAGAGATGGAGACGAAAGAGAGGATGCTCCTCTGTCATCAATCCCAATATGTTTGGTTGAGGGATCACGACCATATAGACTATGTGGACTTTATGAAGAGTTTATCAAAGTTTAGGGGGGTTCAGTGTGGGGTTCTATATGCAGAGGGTTTTAGACAGTATCAGGTTTGGGGAAGAATAGTTCCCAAGAGACTTTTACCATAAAGAAAGGAGGATTTGTAAAATGACTTCTTTTAATTATGATTTGGCTTCATTTTTGCCATTTAGGGATAAAGAGGTTTGTGAGCGAGTAAGGGCAATAAAAAAAGAAGAATTACCAAATCATCCAAACCCAGATTTTAAGATAAGGATAATAGAAGAGCCTGAACAGTTTTATTTAGAGTTTGCATTAGATATAGTAAGAAGGATAAAAGAATCTCTAGAGGCTGGTAGAAAACTTGTTGTCATCTTCCCAGTTGGTCCTATGCCTCAGTATCCAATAGCAGCTAGGATAATAAACAAGATGGGATTGTCATGTAAGCATGTCTATTCTTTTAATATGGATGAGTATGCAGACCAGGATGGAAATACTGCCCCTATGAGTTGGGAAGGGTCATTTCAGAGGGCAATGATGGAGAACTTTTGGGGACTAGTAGATGAAAAGTTAAGACCCCCTATGACACAGATACACTTCCCAACCTCTGATGTGCTTAAGGATTATGGGAAGATGATAGAAGATCTTGGTGGTGCAGATGTCTGTTATGGAGGAATAGGATGGTGTGGACATATAGCCTTTTGGGAAGCACATCTTGGTTATGAATTCGGAGATGATTTGGAAAGCTATAAAAAGGCAGGTCCAAGGATAGTAGAGCTCCATCCAATGACGATAATGCAGAATGCTCTTCATTCTTTTTCTGGAGACTGGTCTTGGGTACCTCCTAAGGCGGCAACGATAGGACCAGCACAGATACTAGGTGCAAAAGATAGGAGTTTTTGGCTTGATGGATATCTTGGAGGAGGGATCTCCTGGCAGAGATTTATAGCTAGATTAGTTGCCTATGGACCAGTAAATACATTAGTTCCTGGTTCGATACTTCAAACTGCTCCTACTACATATACGTTACTTGGAGGTGTAGCAGAAGACTGTAGGATCTCAATGAGATAGGAATTTTGAGGGAGGATATAATGATTTCTAAGGTAGCGGTATTGGAATGTGATCAATATGATAAGGAAAAGATAAAGATAATCCTTCTTAAAGGCTTTGAATTCATAGGAAAGCCAGAGATAAAAGATAAACGTGTTCTTTTAAAACCAAATCTTCTTATGCCAGCTGAACCTCATTATGCAGTTACAACTCATCCTGCTATTGTAGAAGCTATAGGTGAAATCTTATTGGAATTTGGGGCAAAAGAGATCTTATTAGGTGATAGCCCTGGGAATGCTCTGTCTAATATAGATAATCTCTATAGAAGAACGGGAATGCTTTCTCTAGCTGAGAAGATGGGATTTAGATTGGTTAATTTCTCTAAAGAGGGTATAGTCGAAGTAGAAAACCCTAATGGAACAGTTCCCACTATACCTTTAAGTAGAGTTGTAAAAGAAGTAGATTATATAGTAAATCTGCCAAAACTTAAGACACATAATTTTACCCTAATAACATGCGCCATAAAAAATACCTTTGGGACTATTCCTGGCTTTAACAAATCTAAATTTCACTCCATAGCACCAAGTCCTAGAGAATTTTCTAGGCTTCTAGTAGAGATATTTTTGACTGTAAAGCCGGCGCTTAATGTTGTTGACGCTATAGAAGGGATGGAAGGAGATGGACCTTCTGGAGGTACCCCTAGAAAGTTTAATAGGATTCTAATGAGCTATGATGGAGTAGCAGTAGATGCCATTGGAGGTTGGATGTTAGGTTATAGACCAGAAGAGATATATACTACTAAGATAGCAGGAGAAATGGGGATTGGTATATCCTCATTAGAGAATATTGAAATCTTTGGTAGTGAATTGAAGGAACTCTTCGGTTCTGATGTGAAAAGGGTTCGCACAGTTTATAATGTTATGGAGAAAATATCCTCCCCTATTCTTAGTTTTCTTCCGAAAAGATTAGTGAAACTTATTAAGATCTATCCGGAGATAGATGATACCAAATGTATAAAGTGTGAGATATGCTTTAGAAGTTGTCCTAGAGGGGCTATTAGTAAGGTTAATAATAAAATGACTATAGATTATAAGAAATGTATTTCCTGCTATTGTTGCCATGAATTATGCCCTCAAAAGGCTATCCGTATAAGGAAAAACAAGTTAGCGGATATATTATGGCTAGCTAGAGATTCAATTTAGGAGGCGAAAATTTATGAGTAATACAGATATTATAGAAAGGATAAAGACCTTAACCAGAGAAAAGGATGCAGTTATCCTTGCCCATAATTATACTAGACCTGAAATCCAAGATATAGCAGATTTCGTTGGAGACTCGTTAGAGCTTAGTAGAACTGCCTCTAAACTTTCTTGTAAGGTAATTGTCTTCTGTGGAGTCCACTTTATGGCAGAGACTGCTTATATCCTCTCCCCAAATAAGACAATCCTAATTCCCGACCTATACGCAAGATGCCCAATGGCAGATATGATAACTGGAGAACAGCTAAGAAACCTCAAAAGAGAACATCCAAATGCCAGGGTTGTTTGCTATGTTAATAGTAGTGCGGAAGTAAAGGGAGAATCAGATATATGTTGTACCTCTGCAAATGCAGTAGACATAGTTGATAGACTTGACTCTAGCGAAATCATATTTGTCCCTGATAAATATCTTGGGACTTATGTTTCTAAGATGACAGGGAAGAAACTCATACTGTGGCAGGGATACTGCCCGATACATGCTATGATAAAGGCAGAAGATATTATCCGTATGAAGCAGGAACATCCAAGAGCAAAAGTTGTCGTCCATCCTGAATGTTCCCCGGAGGTAACGGATCTAGCTGATGCTGTAAGAAGTACCTCTGGTATGCTTAGATATGTAAAGGAGACAGATGCAGAGGAGTTTATTATTGGTACAGAGTCCGGTATTATCTATAGAATGGAAAAAGAAAATCCAACCAAGAAATTCTTTCCTGTAAGGAGAGATACCATCTGTGTAAACATGAAAAAGATGACGTTAGAAAAGGTCTTAAATTCTTTAGAGAAGGACGAGTATAAAGTTACTGTTCCTGAGGATATTAGAATAAGGGCTTTAAAGTCTATAGAGAGGATGTTATTATAAGATGAGAAGACTGCCAAGGGTTTTATCTTTAATAATAGTCTTTTCAGTTATCCTTCCTAGTATAACTTATGCTCAATATATAAATCCCTCTTATTATTGGAAGGTTATGGAGACTGCACATTTTATCGTTATCTATCCGGAAGGAATTGAAGATATAGCAGAAGAGACTGGAATAATAGCAGAAGAGGTTCATAGAGACCTCTCTAGATTTATGGAACCTTCATCTAAAGATAAAACTGCTATTATACTCTTAGATAATAGTGATCTTCCTAATGGACTAACTAATCCTCTAGATAAATCAATAAAGATCTGGCTAGTAAATCCAAATGAGCTAGAGATTGGAAGTAAGTTTGAGTCTTGGCTTAGACTAGTAATTACTCACGAGTATATGCACATACTCCATTTAGACCAGGTAAGTGGAAGTAGCAAATTTTTGAGAAATGTTTTTGGGAGAATTATCTTACCTAATCAGATACTTCCTTATTGGATGATTGAAGGTTACACAGTTTACGCCGAGACTCACTATACTCTTGGAGGAAGAGGAAATGATACCATTTTTGATATGTATCTTAGGGAGATGTATAGGAATAACAAACTCTTAGAGCCCGATCAGGTAAGTAGTTATAGATCTTTAGAAAGTTGGCCCAATGGAACTGCTGTATATCTTTATGGAGGGAGTATCTTTGAATATATAGCTCAGAAATATGGAGAGGATAAACTAAAGAAGATAAGTGAACTTACTAGTTCTTATTTGCCAGTACTTATGGGACCAGATTTGGCTATTAAGCAAGTATTAGGAATAGACTATAAAACCCTCTGGAAGGAATGGAAAGATTATATAGCTACGAGGTACGATAAACAGATAGAAGAGATAAGGAAAGAAGTTATTACTCATACTGAAAGACTTACAAAGTGGGGGTATAATACCTCGGGACCAATTTTATCCCCTGATGGAACCTTCATAGTTTACTCTTTTTCTAATCCCTATTTTATACCTGGTTTGAGATTATTTGAGTTAAATACTAAAAAGGATAAATTTTTAGCTAAGGGGGTTATATATGGTCGGCCTGCTATATCTTCAGATAAAAGATATATAATCTACTCTAAGCTCGACTATACAGATATATTTAATATATATCTAGACCTCTATAGGTTGGATTTAATAACTGGAAATGAACAGAGAATTACTATGGGACTTAGAGCTTATAATCCTATCTTTCTTACAGATGATTCTATTCTCTTTTTGAAAAGAGAATTTGGTAGAGTAGATATAGTAATGATGAATCTAAATGCAGGGGATATTTCTCCTTTCCTGTCATTTACAAGAGATACTCAGGTAAAGAGTATTTCTATTTCACCTAATAAAAAACTCCTTGCTTTATCTATCTGGAAAGAAGGGGGATACCAGGATATTTATATAATAGATATAGAGAAGAAAACTCTTACTCAACTTACCTCTGATAAGGCTACTGACAGTAGTCCTGTCTTTTCCAGTGATGGAAGGTATATTATATTCTCTTCAGATAGAACTGGAGTCTATAACATCTATGCCTATGATATAGAAAAAGGGAAGTTTTATAAGATAACTAACCTATTAGGTGGCGCATTTGAGCCAACCATCGGTAATGATAAGATTATTTTCTTGGGTTATAGTTATGAAGGTTATGACCTATACTCTATGAATTATGATCCTAATAGTTGGAAAGAGGTAGAGATAGCAAAGGAAAATATCCCAGAAATTAAAAAAGACAAACAGACCCCCTATTCTACAAAGGATTATAAGCCTTTAGATTATGTACTTCCAAGATTTTGGATACCTCTACCTATAGGATTCATTACTTATGGCCAAGATTACTTAGGATTTAATACCTACTCCATTGGTTTCTTGTACGACTTATTGAATAACATACCAACTTTTTCGTTTAGTTATTCTAAGAGGCTGTATAATCTTACCCTAAATCTAAATGTCGATTATGATGGATATAAAGATACAGAACTGTTATACCTTTCCCTTCCTTTAAAGGTATCTCTTTTTAATATAGAGAATCTCCTTGTTGGCTTAAATAGAGCCGTTAAGGATAATGTGAATTACAGTATCTTCGGACAGTGGAACTATAGCGACTTAGATGGGAATGATGCCTACATCTTGAGGAGAGATGCCTTACTTTACACAGAAGTAAGTCTAAATCTGGGTACAAGTGCAATATTTACTATTGGTTCTTGGGAAGGAAAGATAAGTGGGCCAGGGCCATTTCAACCATCTCTTGGTCTAGGATTGACATTAGGCGTCAGTAATCTACCCGATAACTTTAGCTTGGGTGGTAATGAAGGAACTTTTATCCTTCATGGTTATGATGCAGGGATAGATAAAGGGGCTATAGCCTTTACTGGAAGAATCTGGTTGGATAAGCCTATTATAAAGATATATAGAGGATTAAAACTGGGAGAAATCTTTTTTGAGGATATAAATGGTAGTCTTTATTTAGAAACTGGCTTAGCTGGAAATGATCTTTATACTCCTAAGATAAGGGGTTGTATTGGCGGAGAAGTAAACATCTCTACTGCAGTAGAATATGGAATATTGCCATTTAAGGTAGGGTTGGGAGTGTCAAAACCATTAGAAAGTGGTTATCCTGCCAGAGTGTATATAACATGGGAAGGAGGTTTTTAGAGTTATGTTTTTTATGGGAATAGATATTGGAACAAGCGGAGTTAAGGTCCTTTTAATAGATGAAAAGGGAGAAGTTGTAAATAGAGGGGAAGAGGAATATCCTATCTATACTCCTTACCCTGGGTGGACTGAACAAGACCCTCAGGAGTGGTGGTCTGCCACTAAGAATGCTATAAAGAAGGCTATCAAAGGTATAGATTCTAATGAGATTAAGGGGATAGGGCTTACTGGTCAGATGCACGGGTCAGTGTTTTTAGACGAAGCAGGTAATGTGATAAGACCTTGTATCCTTTGGAATGACCAGCGTACATACAAAGAGGTGGAAGAGATTATGGAAAGATTTGGAGATAAGGTTGTAGAATGGATTGCCAACCCTGTCCTTACTGGTTTTACCCTCCCTAAGATAATCTGGCTAAAGAAGAACGAACCAGATAATTTTAAAAAGGTAAAGAAAGTCTTACTTCCGAAGGATTTTGTAAGGTTTAAGCTTACAGGAGAATACGCAACAGAAGTCTCAGACGCCTCTGGGACCGCCCTCTTCGATGTAAAGAATAGAATGTGGTCTAGTGAAATGATAAAAGCTATGGAACTTTCGATAGACTTATTTCCGAAGTGTTATGAAAGCCCTGAGATAACTGGATATGTTACTAAGGAAGTTGCAGAGGAGACAGGTTTGAAGGAGGGAACTCCCGTAGTTGGAGGTGGAGGAGATCAAGCAGCACAGGCAGTAGGTATGGGTATAGTCCACCCATATGACACATCTGTAACTTTAGGTACCTCAGGAGTAGTCTTTTCTGCTATAGATAAAGTCTTTATAGATCCAAAATTGAGGACCCATACATTTTGCCATGCAGTTCCTGGCATGTGGCATATAATGGGTGTTATGCTCTCTGCTGGTGGTTCTTTGAGATGGTATAGAGATACATTTGGTGAAATGGAGATTAGTGTCTCTAAGCTTTTAGATAAAGACCCTTACGAGATGCTCACTGCTGAAGCAGAAAATGTAAAACCTGGTTCCGAGAGGCTTATATTTCTCCCATATCTTACAGGAGAAAGATGTCCTTATCCTGATCCCTTTGCTAGGGGGGTATTCTTTGGCATAGGCTTGAATCATACTAGAGCTCATTTTGTCAGAGCTATTATAGAGGGAATCTCTTTCGGATTGAACGACTCTTTTAACATTCTGAAAGAGCTTGGTGTGAAACCAGATATGGTAAAAGTATCAGGAGGGGGAGCAAGGAGTCCTTTATGGAGAAAGATATTAGCTAGCATCTTTAGACTTCCGGTTGCAACTATAAATGTTACAGAAGGAGCTGCTTTTGGTTCGGCACTTCTAAGTGCAGTGGGGACAGGATATTTTTCTAGTGTTGTTGAAGCAGGAGAGAACATAGTAAAGATAACAAGTATAACAGAACCAGAGAATAATTGGGTAAAAGTTTATGAAGAACTGTATCCTCTGTATAGAAAGCTCTATAGTGACCTTAAGAATGATTTTAGATACGGTCTATAGATAAAAGGGGTATTTTACTTGACTTGTATAAATTCTTTTGATATCATCTCTAAACAACATTAAAGTAAATATGGGAAAGGCTGTGAAGAGGAGTAGTAGCCGTTTAAGGTGAACTCGCCTTGGAGCTGGATAGGTGAATTACTAGTAGCTTATCCCGGGGATTCCCGTTATAGAATAGAGAGTGGGCTTAAAAAGCCAAGTAGGGTGGTACCGCGGAAAGCTTTCCGTCCCTAGCAGATTTGCTGTGGAAGGAGAGCTTTTTATAATCCGAAAAAGGAGTTGATTATATGCGCAGTGAAGAAATAAAGGTAGGGATTGAGAGAGCTCCACATAGATCGCTCTTAAAGGCGTTGGGAATAGACGATGAAGAGTTAGATAAACCCTTTATAGGGGTTATAAACAGTTACTCGGAGATAATACCTGGGCATATACACCTGATGAAAATTGCAGAAGCGGTAAAGTCTGGTATAAGAGAGGCAGGAGGAGTTCCTTTTGAGTGCGAGACAATAGGGATATGCGATGGAATAGCTATGAATCATAGTGGGATGTGTTTTTCTCTCCCTTCTAGAGAACTCATCGCTGATAGTGTTGAATCTCTTGCTGAGGCTTACAAGTTTGATGGACTAGTACTTATACCAAACTGTGACAAGATTGTTCCAGGGATGATTATGGGGCTTGCTAGGGTAAATATACCTTCTATAGTTGTTAGTGGTGGACCGATGTTACCAGGAGATTATAATGGGAAAAGGGTAGACCTTTCTACAATATTTGAAGCGGTAGGTGCTGTTACTAGTGGTAAGAAGAGTATAGAATACCTAAAAGAATTGGAATATTCTGTCTGTCCTGGTTGTGGTTCTTGTGCTGGAATGTTTACGGCTAACTCTATGAACTGTCTATCCGAAGCTATTGGAATAGCTCTCCCTGGAAATGGAACTATTCCCGCTGTAGAATCAGCAAGAATAAGATTAGCTAAATCTGCTGGAAGGACTATAATAAAACTTGTCAAGGAAGGAATTACACCTGATAAAATCTTAACAAAGTCAGCATTTCTAAATGGTATAACTCTAGATATGGCTCTAGGGTGTTCCACTAATACTATTCTACATCTCACAGCTATCGCTAATGAATTGGGTATAACATTAGACTTTGATGAGATAAATAGTATTGCAGATAGAACTCCTTATCTCTGTCATCTAAGTCCTGTAGGTTCATACTATGTAGTAGACCTTCACAGAGCTGGCGGAGTTATGGCTGTTTTAAAAGAACTTAGCAAAAAGGGACTTGTAGATAAAGATACCCTTACTGTTAGTGGTAAGAAATTAGGAGAAATAATAGATACCGTTGAGGTTAAAGACTCAAATGTAATAAGACCTATAGATAATCCTATAAGAGAAACTGGCGGATTATCTATACTTAGGGGAAGTTTAGCACCTGATGGGGCGGTAGTTAAGAAGTCAGGAGTTGCAGAGTCTCTCTACAGATTTGTAGGAAAGGCTAAGGTTTTTGATAGTGAAGATGATGCTACCAAAGCTATATTTAATAATAAGATAGAGAAAGGAGATGTGGTTGTAATAAGGTATGAGGGGCCTAAAGGTGGTCCTGGAATGAAGGAGATGCTTACTCCTACCTCTGCCCTTGTCGGGATGGGATTAGATTTAGATGTTGCACTTATTACTGATGGCAGATTTTCAGGTGCAACTAGAGGATTAGCTATAGGGCATATATCTCCTGAGGCATGGGAAGGAGGACCTATAGCCTATGTTCAAGATGGAGATCTTATAGAGATAGACTTAAATAAAAGAGAAGTAAATCTTTTGGTAGATAAAGAAGAACTTTCTAAGAGAACTTACAGAATACCAGAGAGTCATAGACGTAAAGGATATCTTGGTAGGTATCAAAAATTAGTATCTTCTGCTGCTTATGGAGCAGTGATGGAGGTAAATAGACGATGAGATTGACTGGAGCGCAAATAGTTATAGAGGCGTTAAAACATGAAGGGGTAGAAGTTATATTTGGAATTCCTGGAGGAGCGATAATTGATATCTATGATGCTCTATATGACTCAGGTATAAAGCATATCCTTGCCCATCACGAGCAAGGAGCAGCTCATATGGCTGATGGATACGCTAGAGCTACTGGGAGAGTGGGGGTATGTTTTGCCACTTCTGGTCCAGGAGCTACAAACCTTACTACAGGTATAGCTAATGCATATATGGATTCTATCCCCATAGTGGCAATTACAGGACAGGTACCTACTCACTTAATTGGAAAAGATGCTTTTCAGGAGGCAGATACTACTGGTATCACCGCTCCTATAACAAAACACAACTATCTTGTAAAGGATGTCAATGAATTAGGTAAGACTATAAAAGAGGCCTTTTATATAGCACGGACAGGAAGGCCTGGGCCTGTACTTATAGATATACCTAAGAATGTACAGACAGCTACTGCAGACTTTGATTATTCTTCCATAGAGATTGATATAAGAGGTTATAAACCTTCTATAACTGGGCATATAAGACAGATAAAAGAAGCAGCAAGACTTATAAATGAATCTAAAAGACCATGCATATTAGCTGGCGGAGGCGTTATAATCTCAGGAGCAAGTGAAGAACTCTTTAGATTATCTACCAAGGCTAATATACCTGTTGCAACAACCTTTATGGGTATAGGAAGTTTTCCTCAAGACCATCCATTGTCTCTAAAGTCTGCTGGTATGCATGGCAACTATGCAGCAAATTATGCCCTTATGGAATGCGATCTTCTTATAGCTATAGGTTGTAGGTTTAGCGATAGGACTACTGGTAGGGTCGACAAATTTGCTAATAAAGCTAAGAAGATTCACATAGATATAGACCCTGCTGAAATAAATAAGAATGTAATAGTTGATGTTCCTATAGTTGGAGATGCAAAGACTATTCTGAAAACTCTTATAGAGTATGTTCAAGAGAAGAAAGAGGAGGAGTGGTTAAGTTATATTAAAGAACTTAAAGAGAGTCATCCTCTTACATATTCGGATGGGACTACTATTAAACCTCAATTAGTTATAGAGAAGGTATTTGAAGTAGCTCCAGATAATACCATTATAGTGACAGAAGTAGGACAAAACCAGATTTGGTCTGCCCTATTTTATATACATACAAAGCCTAGACATTTTATATCTTCCGGTGGTTTAGGAACTATGGGGTTTGGTTTTCCTGCTTCTATTGGAGCTAAGGTTGGTAGGCCAGATGCCCTTGTAGTAGATATAGCAGGAGATGGCAGTTTTTTGATGAATATTCAAGAACTTACCACTGTGGTAGAGAACAATATACCTGTAAAAGTAGTTGTAATAAATAATAGAGCCCTTGGAATGGTTAGACAATGGCAGGAGTTGTTCTATAAAAAGAGGTATTCTGCCACTATCTTGAAAGAGGTCAATTTTGCTAAAGTGGCTAATGCTTTTGGGGTGAAAGGTATAAGAGTTACAGAGAAAGAGGCTCTAGTTCCAGCTTTAAAGAGCGCTTTTGAATATCCAGGTCCAGCAGTAGTAGATGTAGTGGTAGAACAAGAAGAAAATGTGATACCCATGGTTCCTCCTGGGGCTCCAATAGATCAAATTATTGGAGGTAAGTAGTATGAGACATACTATTGCTGTCTTAGTAGAGAATAAATCTGGTGTATTAGCAAGGGTCTCTAATCTTTTTAGAAGAAGGGGGTACAATATAGAGAGTATTACAGTTGGAAAGTCTGAGAGAGAAGGAATAGCTAGGATAACACTAGAAGTAGATGGAGATGAGTTAGTTATAGAGCAGGTGACTAAGC
>JBMFMV010000015.1:0-31900 GCA_049970495.1 bacterium | reverse complement strand
CTGGGTATACTACCTTTATCGATTGTAGTACCTTCTCTGGATCTCCTTTTGCCTCTATCGTCTCTATTACCTCTTTTACCCCTGGACTTACAGCTACTCTGTCTATGCTTTCTATTAATCTCTTGGCTTCGCTTACCTTGTTATTCTCTCCCCTTATTACTATGTATTTCCCTGATATGCTTGTTACTATCTCGGGGTATACTGCCTTTATTGTGTTTTGTATCTGAGATGGATCCCCTTTTATCTCTATTGCTTCTACTATTATCTGGGTTGGTACCTCTTTTGTAGGTTCTATATCTATTGCACTTAGTAGTTCTTTTACTTCTTTTACCTTACTCTTTGCCCCTTGTATTATTAGTGAGTTAGTCTGTTTTATCGCTGTTATCGTTACTCCAGTTATTATTGATAGTGTCTCTTTTATACTATTTGCATCTAATCCCTTTAGCCTTACTATCTCCCTCTCTATAGGCTCTTCTACAGGTACTACATCTATCCTCTTTGCTAGCTCTATTGCCCCCTTTACTCTACTTTCTTCCCCTTTTATCACTATTATCTTGTTGCTTACTACTCCTATTATCTCTGGGTATACTACCTTTATCGATTGTAATACCTTCTCTGGATCTCCTTTTGCCTCTATCGTCTCTATTACCTCTTTTACCCCTGGACTTACAGCTACTCTGTCTATGCTTTCTATTAATCTCTTGGCTTCGCTTACCTTGTTATTCTCTCCCCTTATTACTATGTATTTCCCTGATATGCTTGTTACTATCTCGGGGTATACTGCCTTTATTGTGTTTTGTATCTGAGATGGATCCCCTTTTATCTCTATTGCTTCTACTATTATCTGGGTTGGTACCTCTTTTGTAGGTTCTATATCTATTGCACTTAGTAGTTCTTTTACTTCTTTTACCTTACTCTTTGCCCCTTGTATTATTAGTGAGTTAGTCTGTTTTATCGCTGTTATCGTTACTCCAGTTATTATTGATAGTGTCTCTTTTATACTATTTGCATCTAATCCCTTTAGCCTTACTATCTCCCTCTCTATAGGCTCTTCTACAGGTACTACATCTATCCTCTTTGCTAGCTCTATTGCCCCCTTTACTCTACTTTCTTCCCCTTTTATCACTATTATCTTGTTGCTTACTACTCCTATTATCTCTGGGTATACTACCTTTATCGATTGTAGTACCTTCTCTGGATCTCCTTTTGCCTCTATCGTCTCTATTACCTCTTTTTGCTTTAGGGGGACTCCTGAATCTAATATCTCAATTAGCCTTTTTGGGGTTGCTACTATGTAGCCATTATCCCATTTTTCATAAGCCAATCCGGAAGCTTTAGTTATCATCTCTAGAGCTTCTTTTGCGGTGACATTATTCAAGACTAGAGTAATCTTCTTGGTTATCCCTTCATCTATAACAATGTTGACACCCGCCTTTACAGATAGGGCCTGAAGAACATCTTTTATATCAGCATCTTTAAATGAAAGTGTTACTCTTTTTTCTACCTGGGTGCTTATAGACTTTTTGACTTGTTCTATAGGAGGATTAGACGTTATCCGCGTTGATGGAACAGACGCAGTTCGAGCTTCTTTACTAAAGTCTAGCTGTATAATATTCCGAAAGGTATCCTCCGTTATTAGTGGTTCTATTTTATCTTTAAGTTCTATTACCACTATAGTATTTATACCTCTATTTATGTTCTCGTAGTCATATGCTAATACTCTATTTATAACTCCAACTCTAGCAGCACCTTCGAGCTTTCCACTAAAAGATACAGATGGAAACTCCATTATAAATCTAGGGGGATTATCGTCTAATATGGATTTAAACTTACATATCGAACTAGTATATATGGATACTTTATTATCATTATATATAATCTTTCTTATTAAAGTACTAACTGGCAAAATATCTAATTGAGCAATAATAGAAAGGACTAGTCCATCTTGTGTTAAATTTATATAGTACTTAGGAATCTTGCTACCCTCTAATGTGATTCTCAATTTATTATCATCTCTAGGTGCCATTCTTAAAGCCCTTATTGGGGATTTATTTATCTCAAAACTCTGAGATTTTGAAAGTGTTACGTTGTATACATCAATTACAAGTCGATTAGGATCGGTTAAGGTAAAAGAAGAATAAGCTATTTTTACAGGAGCTTTCAAATCGATTCTTAATTTATCTCCATCTATATACCAGTTTACGTTAGCTAAATTCTCCCCAAACACAAATTTAATTGATGAAAAAAACAAAAAAACACATAGTAGAACAACTATACTCTTTCTCATAACATTTAACCCCCTAGCTTTATATTATAAGTCTTCCCTCTCCAGTCAAGATCCACAGAATCTATATATATTTTCCTAACTATCAAGTCCTTACTTAATTTATCCCCCATCTCAAAGATTCCGCTACGGCCTTCAAACTCTATTATAGCAAAAGGTTCTTCGTCATAAAGGATACCTGTCACTTTTAACTTAGGGGGACCCTCCTCTTTAATTTCCTTAATCTCCCTATTGGCCCTTATCTGTTTAGTTTCGGGTTTGGCCTCTAATAGAGGCTTGACTCTTTTAGGCTTAGTTTCCTCAGTAAGAGTTTGACTTGGTACTGAAATAACAGGTTTAGAGATAGGAGGAGTCTCTTCTCTTGGCTTTTCTATAGCAATTCTTACAGGTGCTTTAAAAGGGTCCCTATAAACATCTGGGGTATATTGAAATACCACTTCTTTTACCTCTTCTTTTGGAATCTCTGGAAGAGAAGGTGATATAGGAGCTGGCTGATATTCCTCACGAGTAAATCTAGTAACCAAAATAAATGTTCCCATAACACTCATACAAACCAAGGTAATTATTATTAGGAAGGTGACTCTACTGTACACCCTTAACCTCCTCAAAAGGGGTAGTTTCTAAAACACCAGTATAAATGATGTTCTTATCCTCTATCTTTGCATTTAACTGTGTTATATTTAGAGTCTTTGTTATACTTATCTCATAAGCCCATGGGACAAAATTTGTATAATTTCCCTTAAGGGTAAAACTGAAACTTATTTTATCTCCTTCCCTATTAGGTCCACTTAAACTAACTATCTCTATATTATACTTCTTGCTTATCTCCTCTATATCCTTCAATAGATTTACCAAAATATCATAAGAGTAAAGTCTATTTCTTAATTCTTTTATTCGAGTTTTTTCTTCCTCTATTGCTGAGTCTAACTGCCGTTCTCTAATCGGATAAAGCTGTACTCTAGCCAACTTTATCTTTTTTTCACTCAATTCCCTTTGAATTTCCTGAACCCGTAAACCCTGTGGATATACCACAAAAGCTATCCAGAGTATATAGAATACTACGGACACTAGTATTATAAATCTCCAATCCTTTAGATTAATCTTCACTGTGCCCCCTCAACATTTCTATATGAAAATTATAACACTCGGTTCCATCCAATTTTACCTTTTGAATATTCATCCTAGAAAGAGAGGTATTAGGTATATTCTCTAGTAGTGACTGAATAAAATTCTTTATCCCTCTCATAGAGAGACCATATCCATCAAAATTTATCCCTGTAGGCGAGATTGAGGTACTAGTCAGCCAGAAATCAGACGGTGCGTACAAGGATATGTCTCTTATAACCTCAAGATTAGCCCTTGGAGCACTTACTTTACTTTCTATCTCCTTCCTCTTAGCTATAAGCGCATTAAGTTCTGTCGTCTTCTCTCTTATCCTTCCCTCTATAGGGAGGAGTACATTTAACTGTGAATCAATACTTTCTATCTCCATCCTCATAATATTTCCCCTAAGCCAGAGTACATAGGATGTAATGAACGCATTTGCAATAAAAACAATGATGAGTACAGTCTGTAAGATGGATTGTAATCTTAACCTATTTTCCTCTCTCTTAAATTCCCTTACTAAATCTAACATTAGACAGATATTCTCCCAAATTCAAGATTATCAAGAAACTTATACGGACATTTATAACCAACACCACTTAATGCACATCCTATCGCTACAGAGTATAAATTTAGATCAGAAAGAGCAGTACTGTTCTTGATAACATCCCTCAAGTCCAATAAATCAACAGGAAGACTTAGTTCCTTAGCTAGATAATCCTTTAAACCTGCTACTAGAGATCCTCCTCCGTCTAATATTAGCCGAGTAGGATAAGTATATGTAAGTTGGTAGAAATAATCAATAGACCTATTAATTTCTCTTAATAGTATAAGGAATGTATTAAGTAATACATCGCTTACCATTATCTTACTGTAATCAACTTCCTGTGCAAATCTTTCCCTTTTCCATTTTTCCGCTTCTTCAAGTGGTATATTTAAAGTAGAAGCTATAACTTCTGTAAAGTTGTCCCCACCAAACCTTAACACTCTTATGACATTTACAAGGTCTTCCCTACCCATATACAGCATGGTGGTCTTTACTCCTATATTTAGGAGTATAAAATTATCTCCACTTGGTTTCAAGAGATTTAACTGACAGATAAACTCTGGCTCTAGCATCTTTAACCTAAAATTAAGCTCCTTAAAGATATTATAGATTGTACTAGCAATTTCTTTAGGGATCCCAGACACTAAAACCCTCATCTCTTGACTCTTTACATCCTTATCTAAAATAACATAATCAAAAGCCACTAGATTTACATCGACTTCATATCTACTTGATATTTCTAGTTTTATCGCCTCGTACAGTTCCTTATCTGGTAATATTGGTAATGTAAGGACTCTAGTAAATCCATTTTCACTCTTCCAAGAGACTGCAATATCCTTACTTCCAAACTTATTCTCTTCCCATAAATTTCTAACTATATCAGTAAGAAGAGGGACATTTAGGAATTCCCCATTTTCAAGAACCTTCTCCGGATAAAACATAGAACCCATCTTTTTTACATAGGTGCCATCCTCCCTTAGTTCTATCTCAACTGCTTTTATGGCATAAGTTCCAAAATCAACACCAACTACACTTCTGTTTTTGTTAAATCTCATAAGCCACCTCTTACTTATTTCTTGGAGTAAATATCCCCGAGACAGTATGTCCATTATTAAAAGTAATTGTGACCTTATAAGAACTACCCATAGCCTCTACTAAAAAACTCTTTACACTTGTAGCAACAATATTATTCCCTCTATTATTTACCCTTCTAAGTATCTTATCCCCACTCTTTTCAAAAGAGATGGTATCCCCATTAATATTTTTAAAAATAAGTTTCTCCCCTATTTCTATCCCATCCCGCCTTGCTCCTCTAGCCTCCCTAATTATCCTCTCAAGGGACATTCTAGCTTCTTGGACTGTCCATAACCTCGTCTCTGTAGTCTTCCACATAAAAATCCCCATGGTATATGTAGCATAAATCATTCCAATAACAAATGTAAAAACAACCAAAGTAATTAGCAATTCTACTATTGTAAATCCATACTTATAGCGAGATATATGTAATGATCTCATAATTTTTCCCAGAGCCCCACTCCACCCTAACTCTAACTTTAAGAAGGTTACTAATACCACTTACTGTAGTTATTTCTATCTCGCCTTTATCTGCACCTAAATTAGATAGAGAAGAACTCCAACCTGTAAGGTTCATTATCGTATTAATACTAGAATTTGGATCCAAATTTACTTCTTCCCCATCAATTTTTATTTTACCATCTTCTATAAATAATTCTACTAAGAGACTATTCTTACTTCCAAGTAAGCTATTAAGAGATTTATACCCTTTTGCCTTTATAAACTCAATTTCTGATACTACACTATTAGAAAAACTTGTCTTTAAAGCCGACTCTTCAGCTGCTTTTCTAGAGATGGCAAAAAACATTAATACTCCTATTACAACTAGGCTTATAATGAGAAGCGCAAGGATAATCTCTATAATAGTAAACCCTCTACTATGGTGGTTTCTCTGATATCCTAACATGACCGGTCACTGGTGTAATAATTACATATAAGTATCTGTTACTTTTAGACTTTATAGCTATCGTCCCTCCTTTATCGGGAGTTCCTACATCGCTCATATTTGGACATCCTACAGGATCAAATTCTATAAGTTTTTTAGTAAAATTTGTCCAAGAAAAATTCACTCCATCCTTAAGATAAGAAATAGAAAATACTCTTGGGAGCTTTTCCACTCTTATAAGACTATATTTATTATCCGTAAAATCTAAGAGTATTTGAGTACGAACCCCTTCCTCCATACTGATATATTGACACATCTTTATATCCTTTACCAGAAGTCTAACACTTACAATAAGATTATTATACTCTATAATTTTTGACAGATTAGTACTTAATAAACTCAATAGGAGACTAAATGTAGTTAGCGTAACCAACACCTCAATTAAGGTAAATCCCATAAAGCTATTCCAGTCTCCCTAAAAATGAAGATAATAAAAAGGCTTCAGCATACTTCGTCCCCCTAAGATATCCCCTTACTTGGGCAAGAGCCTCTATATATCTCATTATATTTGGTAAGACATCCATCTGAGAACTCTGCGTCTCCATAGCTCTGAGCTTAACCTCTAGAGTCTCAGAGATATCTACAAGAAGCGATGGAAATGTAAATAACTCATTTATCTCATAAAAATAAAGATCTCTTGCCCTCCAAGGAGTACCCATATCTGCTAAGACATTTTCCTGTGCCTTCCACCAAGCCTCTTCAGTAATTTCCGATACTGCCCTATGGTCTCTGTGTTTATCCCTATTCCAGTGGGTAAATATTACATCAGGTCTATACTTTCTAATAAGTCTTACACATTCTTGGTATGTTTCTCTATCATTTACAACCCCCTGAGTAGGTCTTCCGAGGATGACTCTTTCTTTAATTCCGAGAATTCTATCGCTAGACTGGGCCTCCTTAAGCCTAGTATCCGCTATTCTATCCTTTTCTTCAGGACGCGAGTATCCCGTCTCCCCTGCTGTAAAGGTAACAACATAGACCTCTTTCCCCATCTTACTCAACTTGGCTATTGTTCCCCCTACTCCAATTATCTCATCATCTGGATGTGCCCCAAATACTAAAATACGGTTCCACTCATTGAGCATTATCCTATCTCCTTTCTTCTAGATTGGTTTTCTCCAGAGGATTGCCTCTTTAAGAGTAAATTCGTCTGCATATTCAATCTCCGATCCTGTAGGCAGACCTTGGGCAAGTCTTGTCACCTTTATTCCCAGAGGCTTGAGAAGTTTACTTAGATAAATCGCGGTAGTTTCCCCTTCTACATTCAGATCTGTAGCTATTATCACCTCATTTACTCCACTCTTTACCCTTTCTAATAATGCATCTATAGTCAAATCTTTAGGACCTATACCAGATAGAGGAGCTATAGCCCCCATAAGGACATGGTATAAGCCATTATAAGAGTGGGTATTCTCGATAGGAATAATATCTTTTGGTTCTTCAACTACACATATAAGAGATCGATCTCTTTGTGAATCCCTACATATATCACATATATCACTCTCAGTAAGGTTAAAACAAATAGTACAAGGTCTTACCTTTTCCTTTACGTCGTTAATAGCTTGTATTAATTTTGTCACTGACTCTTTAGGTGATTTAAATATATAATATGCTATTCTAGCTGCTAACTTAGGTCCTATCCCAGGTAAGGCCTCTAACTCAGAAACTAATCTATTAAAACTTTCAGTCATTTATATTAGACCTGGAATACCAAATCTTTTAGTAAAATCAGACATCTTCTCCTCTGCTAAACTCTTCGATTTCTCTAATGCGTCTCTTATAGCAGCAAGTATAAGATCTTCTAACATTTCTACCTCATCAGGATCTACTACTTCCTTTGATATCTTGATTTCTAGTATCTCTTGATTACCGTTACACTTGACTACCACCTTACCCCCTCCAGAACTTCCCTCAATAATCTCACTAGCAAGTTCTTCTTGGGTCTTTTTCATATCATCCTGAATCTTTTGAAGTTGTTTCAAGATATTACCCCTATCCATTTTCATCATCTTTTTCCTCCTTTTTAGGCTCGGTATTAATTATTGAACCATTAAACATCTCTGCCACTTTATTAGCAGTAGCTTTTAACTTATTAGTCTTATTCTCTCCCATTATAAATTCTATTCTAATCTCCTTTTTTAGAAGACTATAGAATATTTTCTCTAAAATCTTTTTATTTTCTTGCCTAGAGAGATACTCATAGTGGAATGAGAATCCAGCCCTTACCCCTATAACTAATGTATTATCAGTAAATGATACAGGTGAACACTCTCTAAGCATAGCATGCAGACGTATACTCTCTTTTCTTACAGATTCTAAAAATAGAGGCCAAAGGTCTTTTATCCTACTAAAGTCTGCAGACAATTCAACTATAGGGACTTCAGATTTCTGTACTTCTGAGATTACCATGGCCTTTTTAAAGTTACTTATGAGCTTTACTAGTCCAACTTCTAGTACTAGTCTGGGGAAACTATACCAGCGAAGCTTAAGAGATATATCTTCCATGGTAGAGATACACTTTGCTATATCCTCTAAGCTCCAACTTATCTCCTGTTTTTTATCTGATATCAAAGCCATATCTTTTAGTTCAGAGATTATATTATCTATGAATATCTTTGGATCTACCCCACTTTCCATAACTTCATCTATAACTTCTAATCCTCTATTTATATCCCCTCTGTAGACAGCTAGTAAGAACCTCTTTATCTGTACCTGAGAAGGTACTCCCAGACATTCTACCACTTCTTTTTCCTTTAGACTACCTCCTCCATATAGTATAGCTTCCTCCATATATGCTAAGGCATCTCTCAGAGAGCCATCTGCGTACCTTGCAAGTATCCCTAAAGCACCCTTCTCATACTCTATTCTCTCTCCTATCGCTATTTCTTCTAATCTCTTCTCTATAAGCTCATCAGGAATTCTACGAAAATCAAATCTTAAACATCTAGACAGTATAGTTGGAGGAATCTTCTGCGGATCAGTTGTAGCTAGTATAAACATTATTCCAGGAGGAGGCTCTTCTAATGTCTTTAAGAGAGCATTAAACGCCTCTTGTGTTAACATGTGGGCTTCATCTATTATAAATACTCTATACCTCCCTCCCATAGGTACAAATCTAGTTTGTTCTCTAAGATTCCTTATTTCATCTATACCCCTATTGCTTGCTGCGTCTAATTCTATAACATCTAAAGAGGTCCCCTGCTGTATAGAGATACACTGATCACACCTATTACATGGTTCTGTAGTAGGTCCCTCTCTACAATTCAAAGCCTTTGCAAATATCCTTGCCACAGTAGTTTTTCCTGTTCCTCGTGGGCCAGAGAATAGATAAGCATGAGAGATCCAACCCATTTTTATCGCGTTAGAAAGGGCTCTTACAATATGGTCCTGACCTACAACCTCACTAAACTTCTGTGATCTCCATTTTCTATATAAGGCTACATAATCCATAACTTTTAAATACCCCTTCTAAGAAAAAACCGGCTGTGCACCCTCCAATCGATTAGGACTGACACAGGTTTTTATATAGGAACAGCTCCAACTAGGTAATCCTATATCACACGGAGATGACTACTTACCGTTGCTTCCTTCCGGACCTGGCGGGGTTCGTAGGTCTCCGTTGTATAGGGCCTAGTTCTCATCGCTGTCCTACATAAAATTGCCTGCACCAATCTAACCTCAAGGAGGGAATTCAGCCCTGCTATAGCGGGTTGCAGGTTCAGGGCACCGCTAACTCCCCACCTAGCACAGCCGGGGATTCTCTAATATGGCGGAGAGGGTGGGATTCGAACCCACGGGGCAGGTTTTACTGCCCACTCGCTCTCCAGGCGAGCGCCTTAGTCCACTCAGCCACCTCTCCATACAGATATAAATTTACCACAAAGAGGAGTAATTTACAAGAGAGAAAAGTCGAGTAACTTTCTACAATCCTTTTTTCTTTCTTAAGATATGATAACCAATGATTTTAAACATCGATTCTCTTATCCTTGGATACCTCACATTAGAGACTATAGAATTTATATATTCTATATCATCCTCTGTAAGATCATCAAGATTTACCTCTTTTTTAGATTTTATGTCAAATGAATAGACATTAAATTTTATCTCATTAATAGGTATATCAATCTCCTTATTTAGTTGTTCTATAATCTCTTGAGAGCGAGTAGAAAGTTCAGTAATCCATACAGGTGAAGGAACATTTACAAAGAGCATACCATCTTTATAGTATGCTATATGAGTAAAATTGGCAATATAATCACCAACTACTCTCTTCCATACTATAGGAAGAAGGGAATACCTTCGTAAAGGCAAAGATAACAAAATGTTAGAAAGCTTCTTCATTGATAACTTCCCCATTATTAATACCAAAGATAGTGCCATGAATCCCAATATCTCTCTTAGAGAGCATAGACACAAAAAGCTGAGGAGATTTCTCTTTTATCACATCGATAATAATTTTACTATTCTTAGCATCTAGTCTATTTAAGAATTCATCTATAAGAAAAACTGGTTTGTACCCTTTTATATCCTTTATAAGTTCTAATTGAGCAACCTTTAAAAGAAAGAGTATAATTTGTATCTCTCCATTGGAAGCAAAACTTCTACTATCTCTATCGTTTACCCTTATAGGTATATCCTCCCTATGTGGTCCTACAAGGGTTAACCCTAAAGCTTCCTCCTTTACTCTTGATGAGTTAAACCTTTCTTTATAGACCCTTACGCTTTCATCAACATCATCTATAAGATATGGAGGTTCTATCTTCACTTCAATTCCAAATCTATATCCCTCTCTCTCAAGATACCTGTTATATATAGATATGGCGTTGTGTCTACTCCTTATTATCTTTTCTCCAAGCTCAACTAACATTTCAGTAAGAGAGTCTAAAAGTCTCTTATCAGAGTCTTTAGTCTTCAATATTCTATTTCTCCTAATTAGGATACTTTTATACCTATTTAATATAAAATAATATTCTGGGTCTATGTCTGTAACAAATTCGTCAAGGAAACCTCTTCTCTTTTCAGGACTTCCTAAGACTATCTCCTGGTCATTATCAAAGATTGAAACGGTATAAAATAAACCAAGATATCTCTTAAGAGGGATTATCTTACCATTCACAGAGAATGCCTTTTCTCCATCAACCTTTATCTGAGTTACTAACTTAAATATCCTTTCATCTTCGTAGATTACCTCTCCTCTAACCCAGGTGAATGGCTCATTCCATTTTATAGCGTCTATATCTTTTTTCCCTCTTCTTGGCTCACCATTAGCTAAAAGATTTATAGCCTCTAAGAGGTTCGTCTTCCCTGCACCATTTGGTCCAAAAAATACATTAAGGTGAGGGTGAAACTTTAATGATATATGGGAATAATTTCTATAAGATAGAAGCTCAAGAGTATTAAGTATCATAAGACCTTTCTTTTTATAATAAAGTCGCCTTGATCTTTAACACTTACTATATCATTCTCCTTTAATTTTCTACTTCTCTGTGTTTCTACCTTACCATTTACAGAAACGAGACCCTGTTGTATAAGTATTTTGGCTTCCCCACCAGTTTGGACAATATTTGCCCACTTCAGAAACTGTCCTAATGTTATTGTCTCTGTAAATATATAGATCTCTTTCATTCTGACTCCATCGGCATTGTTACATATATAAAATCAGGATCACTATCAAAAGTAAATAAGGCTGGGTCTTTCTCTCCAGATATCTTTATTGTAACTATGCCTTCACCAACAGAGAGGAAGTCTATTATATAGTTGGCAGAAAAGATTATGTCTATCTCATCTCCATCTGTCTCTACAGATAACTCATCGAATACAACACCTATAGGGGACCTAGCGCTCAGTATTAGTTTTTCCTTTTTTACACTAAACTTAACCGCATAATCTTCCTCTCTAGATATAGGTAATATCCTCTTTATTGAGTCTTTTAAGATTTCTTTATCTAGTCTTATAGTAGATATAAATTCAGTCGGTATTACTCTTTCGTACTGTGGAAAGTTTCCATCTATGATAGATGTAACTAAACTTATGTCCTTACCTCTAAATCTTACCTTAGAATTAGAAAAGTCTATAACTATTTCTTCGTCTAAATCAGCAGAGATAAATGTCTCTAAACTCAAAGCGGGAAGTATTACACTACTACCAATATCTCCTATAGGAATCCTCTTAACTGCTAGCCTATTTGCATCAGTAGCTACTAATCTTACCTCGTCTTCTCTAGAATCTATAAATATTCCAGATAGTACAGGTCTTATATTACTCTTATCTACAAAAGGAGAAACTTTTCTTACACTAGATTTAAGTATATCCGACTTCAAGAATATCTCTCTTTCAGGTATGAATTCCTCTGGAAGAGGAAAGTCTAATAAATTTTGGGTTGGTATATGGTATACAGTTTCTCCAGCCTTGATATTAAAAGTGCTATCTTCTATAAGACCAACCATAGTCTCTGAGGTAAGACTATCTACAATATCTCTAAATAGTCTTGCAGAAACAAGGAAACTTTGAGATTCATTAGTTGTACAGTTTATAAGAGTCTCTATACTCATCTCTATATTTGTTGCATATAGGTAAAGCTTATCTGGAGCTTCTGTTCTTATTAAAATAGAACTTAGACTGTCCTTAGTACTTCTTGATGGAATAATCTTCGATACTATTTGGACCTTTTTTTCTAATTCTTTTCTATTACACACAAACTGCATAACTTTACCTCCTGTGGAAATACTATTAGTTTTACTATATCTTTTAATAAAATCTAGTAGCAATAATAGGCCAGTTTGTACTGTGGATAAATTTTATGTATATATCTATTTTTCTCTATTGAACCTGTGGATAATTCTGTGGATAACTTTGAAGTTATCCACAGGTTATTCACAATATTAACAACTTTAAAAATGTTTATCCACAATATCAACAATTTATACCCTGATAAACCTGTTAATAAGGTGATTAATAGTCCTAGCAATCTCCGGATCTTGTCTGATTGCCTCTTTAATCTTTTCATAAGCATATATGACAGTTGAATGGTCTCTTCCTCCAAATTCCCTACCTATTGTTGGTAGAGACGCATTGGTAAGTTCTCTAGCTATATACATAGCTACCTGCCTGGGAAATGCCGAATCTCTTGTCCTTCGCTGTCCCCTCATCTCGTCTATAGATACACCATAGTACTCCGCTACCACTCTTTGTATCTCCGATATTGTTGCCGGACGTTTCTTCTCTTTACTATCTGTAAGGAGTGTGGCGAGACATTCTTTTGCTAGTTCAAGAGTTATAGGCCTTTTTGTTAAGGATGCGGAGGCAATAACTTTTATTAATGCCCCCTCAAGTTCTCTTATATTTGAAACAACCTTTTCTGCAATAAAATTTATTACCTCATCTGGTACAGATATAAGGTCTAACTCTGCCTTCTTCCTAAGAATAGCAATCCTAGTTTCTAGGTCTGGAGGCTGTATATCTACTGTAAGCCCCCATTCAAATCTAGAGATAAGTCTTTCTTCTAGAGTAGGTATTTCTTTTGGAGGGCGATCACTGGATATGACTATCTGTTTTCCAGCTTCATAAAGAGCGTTAAATGTATGGAAGAATTCTTCCTGAGTAGTTTCTTTTCCTGCAAGGAAATGTATGTCGTCTATTAATAATAGGTCTACATTTCTATACTTTCCCCTAAACTCTACCGTTGTATGGTCTCTTATAGAGTTTATAAGTTCATTGGTAAAATTTTCAGATGAGATATAGACAACTTTTAAGCCCATCTTTTTAGAGATTACATAATGTCCTATGGCTTGCATTAGATGGGTTTTACCTAGCCCAACTCCTCCATATATAAATAGAGGATTGTATGCCTTGCCAGGATTTTCAGCTACTGCAACAGCAGCTGCATGAGCCATTCTGTTGCCACTTCCAACCACAAAAGTATCGAATGTATATCTATTATTTAGTTGTGGAACATTCTGCTCTCCCTGTTCTGTCTTTGACTTACTAGGTGTGGTAGTCTCTTTCTCTATAAGGGAATTATCTACTATAATTCTTACATTTATTGTTCTTCCAGCGAGTGCAGATAGTGTACTCTTTAAGGTAGGGAAGAGTCTACTCTCTAACCATTCCTTAGCAAAAGTATTAGGAACAGCTATTATAGCTATGTCCTCTTTTATCTCTATAAGTTTTGCTGTCTTAAGCCACGTCTCAAAACTAGCCGGACTTAAAACAGGTTCTAACTCCTCAAGTAAACTACTCCATATTATTGATATCTCTGACATCTGTTCCATACTATCCCTCCCACTTATAAGTGGATTTTACTACAAAAATTATGTAAGAGTAAAGATGGGGTAATTTTATAAAATGCTTTGAATTTTTATTAATCCTTGGTTATAATTATCCAAAAAGGAGAGTGGCTGATGAAAGCTGTTATAATAATGGGGTCTAAGTCTGATCTGGAGTGGTCTAAAAGGATAGCTGATTCTCTAAAGATTTTTGGTATCGAATCAGTTATTAGGGTTGCCTCTGCACATAAGACTCCTTTAAAGGTTTTAGAGATTATAAAGGAGTATGAAAGAGAAGAAGTTGTATTTGTAACTGTAGCAGGTAGGAGTAATGCACTTAGTGGTTTTGTTGATGCAAATACCTTTAGACCAGTTATAGCCTGTCCACCATACAGTGATAAGTTTGCTGGTATGGATATATTGTCGACATTGAGGATGCCTTCAGGAGTTTCTCCCATGACAGTTTTAGAGCCTGAGCAGGCTGGAATTGCTGTAGCAAAGATATTTGCCTTAAAGGATAAGAACCTGGAGGAAAGGATAAAGTTATATCAGGAGAAAAAACGAATAGAGATAGAGGAGGATGATAAATCTTTTTTGAGGGATAGCATTGTTTAGTATTATAAAACAATGATTAACTTGACAGGATACTTTTTGTTGTTTTATAGTTTCTTATAAAGAGAATATTTTCGAGAGGAGGGGAGAGAAGTGTACAGAAAGATAAGATTAGTCATTTGTATTGTAGTTTTATTGAGTCTACTCTTAGGTATGTCTAACGCTGTATTCTCTCAGGAGAAAGTAATTCCTGGAGAATATTACAATCTCTCAGAATACGAGAAACTTACCGGTAAAAAGATTACAAAGTTTAATGAAGCTCCACAGCTAGCAGAGCTTGTGAAACAGGGTAAGCTTCCACCAGTTGAACAGAGATTACCCAAAAATCCATTAGTGGTAACTCCATTTGAAGAGATAGGCCAGTATGGTGGTACAATGAGAAGGGCTTGGAGGGGTCTATCAGACCAGTGGGGACCTAATAAGATCTGTTTTGAGCATCTTGTTATGTTTGATAAGAATGGGGTTAAGATACTTCCCAACATAGCAGAAAGTTGGAAGGTTTCAAGGGATAGTAAAACCTATACATTTAAACTGAGAGAAGGTATAAAGTGGTCTGATGGAACACCTCTTACTACGGAGGATGTTCAGTTCTGGTATGAAGATGTATTTCTAAATAAAGATCTAACTCCTACTTTTCCCACTTGGCTTACCGCTGGTGGAAAACCTATGGAGATAACAATAGTGGACAAATATACCTTTACGGTAAAGTTTGCAGATTCAAATCCACTATTCCTTATCACTATGGCAAAGTTAGGTTACAATATGTTTGTCCTTCCAAAACATTATCTAAAGCAATTCCATCCTAAGTATACCCCCAGAGAAAAACTTGATGCTATGGCAAAAGAGGCAGGGGTCCAGACATGGTATCAATTATTTGGTGCAAAGGGTGGAGACACTAGTGGATGGTTACAAAATCCAGAGCTTCCAGTACTCTGGCCCTGGAGAGCAGTTACTACTCATACCGCCACCTTACAGATAATGGAGAGGAATCCCTATTACTGGAAGATAGACCCTGAAGGAAATCAGCTTCCATATATTGACAGAATAACGCATGTATTAGTAGAAAATAATGAGATGATTGTAATGAAGGCCCTCTCTGGTGAGTTAGACTATCAGGAGAGAGGAATAGGCATCTCTGATTATACCCTTCTTATGGAAAATAGAGGTAAAGGAGACTATAAGGTGGTAATGTGGAAGCAAGGGGTCGGTGCAGATAATGCGCTATATCTAAACCAGAATGTTAAAGATCCTGTCTTGCGTAAGATATTTGAGGATAGAAGGTTTAGACAGGCGCTATCTGTGGCAATAAATAGAGAAGAGATATGGAAACTTGTTTATTTGGGCTTTGGTAAACCTAGACAGGCATCTCTTATAAGTGGGGTTGCTTTCTACGACCCTGAATGGGAAAAGATGTGGACAGAGTATGATCCAAAGAAAGCCAATGAGCTCCTGGATAAGATGGGACTTAATAAACGAGATAAGGATGGCTTTAGAATAAGGCCCGATGGTAAGACACTAGCTATAACTATCGATTTCGCTAGTGGGAGTGCTACAATTCCAGATGTTCTTCTGTTGATAAAGAGATATTGGGAGAACATAGGAGTAAAGGTTACAGTAAGACCATTAGAACGTTCTCTCTATACAACTAGATGTCAGACTGGAGATATAGAAGTGGGTGTATGGAGCTTTGATAGGAATGTAGCGGTACTTTCTGATCCAGGTAGATTTCTTGGAACAACAACTGATGGACCCTGGGCTCCTCTCTATGCTTTATGGTACACCAGTGGTGGTAAGAGTGGAGAGGAACCTAAGGGTGATATAAGAAAGATCTATGAGCTCTGGGAAAAGGCAAAGTCTGCTCCTGATACAAAGATAAGGGATAAATACTTTAAAGAGATCGTCAATATTCATAAGAGGAATATCTGGATAATAGGTTTTGTTGGTGAATTACCTCAGCCTGTAGTTGCAAAGAATAACCTTAAGAATATAGTTGATGGTATTCTCTGGGACGATACTACTAGGTCTCCTAAGAATGCTAGACCTGAGCAATTCTTCTTTAAGAAATAATCTTGAAGTTGTTTTATTGTTGTGGTATTATATAAGTGAAAAGATAACCCTGCCATGTGCGAGTTGCGCAAGACGTGTTCCGAGCCAACACTTGCACGTGGTGTGCCTAACTCCGGGGGTGGATTAGAGGCTTTGAAAGAAGCTTCATGAAGCTCTCGGGAGGGCACAAAAGTTGTTTCCGGGGTTCGGGAACAAAGCGCATACGGCATGGCGGGGTTTTGAGGGAAATTTTAATGGGATTATTTTCTAGACTTTTTCAGAAAAAGCCTCAAGAAGGTAGAGATTTCTATTATACTGTGAAGTGTAATAAATGTGGAGAAGAGATAAGGGTAAGGTTGGATAAACTGAGTGAACCTTCTCCTGAGTATGATGAAAAGGGAAGGGTGAGTCATTATATTTATAGAAAAGATGTCTTGGGACAAAAGTGTTTTAACCTTATCCATGTAGAGTTTATTTTGAATCCAGGTTTTGAAATAGTCTCTTCTGAGGTTACAGGGGGAAAATTAATAGAACCAGATGTTAAGTGAACCAGAAACAATTGGTAGAGTAGTAAGGATTGATGGAGAGTTTGTAGAAGTATCTATTCCTAGAAGTGAAAGGTGTAAAGCCTGTGGCATTTGTCCTTTGGGAGAGAATGATACGGTTCTATTAAGGTTTAAGGTGGATACTCCTCTAAAAATTGGAGATAAAGTAAAGGTAAGGACAGAAGATAGATATGTAATTGCCTCAGCTTTTATCTTGTATATAGTGCCTGTCATTGCCTTAATATGTGGATATCTTTTAGGAGGCTTAATTTCTTCTTCTGAGGTTTTTAAGATTGTTTTTGGTTTTTTGTTTATGGGAGTATCATTCTTAGTAAATAGATTCATCGATAAAAAGATTAAATTTCCTCAGGTAATAGAACCGATAGAGTAGGGAGGAATTAGTTGTCAATAATAACGATATGGTTAATCTTTATAGTTATTATTCTTACCTTTTGGCTTATAGGAAGGAATAGACAAAGGAATCAGAAGAAATGTCCTTTTTGTGGTAGAATGATTCCAAAAGATGCCGATAACTGTCCGTACTGTGGGAAAGGTCTATCTGAGGTATGCCCATATTGCAAGATGCCATTAGAACCTAATTGGGGGGTATGTCCCTATTGTGGAAAAAAGGTTGAAAGACGAAGGTTAGTGTAGTCTATGGGTGATCTTTTTGACTTTGGTTCTAGGAAAAAGTTACCATTATCTGTTAGGTTGAGGCCAAGTAATCTTTCTGAATTTCTGGGACAGAGGCATCTATTAGGAGATGACGGTTTTATAAGGAGGATAATAGAGAGAAAAGAGGATCCTCCTTCTATGATCCTTTGGGGACCACCTGGCTGTGGAAAGACTACCTTAGCGCTTATAATTGCTAAGAACTCTGATTGTAAGTTTGTCAGGGTAAATGCGGTTTTAAGTGGTGTTAGCGAATTGAAAAAGATATTTACTGAGGCAGAAGAGTATAGAAGATTGTATGGGAAAGGCACTATTCTTTTTATAGATGAGATACATAGATTTAATAGGGCACAGCAAGATGTCTTATTGCCTTATGTAGAAGATGGTTCTATAATACTTATAGGGGCTACTACAGAGAATCCTTATTTTACCCTTAATAATACGTTAATCTCTAGATGTAGAGTCCTGAAACTTGAATCATTAACGGATGAAGATCTCTCTGTTATTATAGATAGGGCAATGAGTAGTGAGCTGGGGTTAAGACCTCTAAATCTAAAACTTACCGAATCAGCTAAAAATCTTATAATAAGATATGCCAATAAGGATGCAAGACAGGCTTTAAATCTGCTTGAAGAATCTGCACTACTTGCAGTAAGCGAAAAGAGAGATACTATTGAGGTTTCAGATGTTGAAAGACTTTTTACTGAAAGAATCTTTAAGTATGATGAACATGGAGATGAGCACTATAATCTTATATCTGCCTTTATAAAGAGTTTAAGAGGGTCTGACCCTGATGCTAGTGTCTATTGGCTTGTGAGGATGATAGATTCTGGGGAAGATCCGAGATTTATAGCACGTAGGATGATTATCCAATCTGCTGAAGATGTTGGTAATGCAGATCCTATGGCTTTAGTAGTTGCAGTAAGTGCTAGCCAAGCTTTAGAGTATGTAGGTTTGCCAGAGGCAATAATACCACTAGCCCAGGCAGCAATATATATAGCCTGTGCTCCAAAGAGTAATTCTGTTTATAACGCTATATCTAAGGTCAGAGAAGATCTAAAAGACGAGGTATTAGGGGAGGTTCCCATGCACCTTAGAAATGTAGATAGCTCAGGTTATATGTATCCCCACGATTATCCTGGCCACTTCGTCTTACAGGATTATCTACCAAAAGAACTTTTGAGAAAAAGATATTATGAACCTTCTGATGAAGGTTTAGAAAAGGAGATAAAGGAGAGATTGAACAGACTATGGAAAGGGAGAAAAAATTTTTAGGAGGTGTAAAGTTTTGCTTGAATTAGAAGAAATACAGAACAAAAAAATACTTGAACTCTTCGAAATAGCTAAAGAATTAGGTATAACTGGTGCAAGGCGGATGCACAAGAAGGACCTAGCAGAAAAGATCTATCAAGTCCTAAAAGAGAAGGAAGAAGAAAAGAAGAGAGAGGAGGCTCTAAAAAAGGAGAAGGAGGTAAAGGAGCAAGAGGTTGTTACTCCTCAGCCTACAGAAGCCCCTGTTGAAGCAGTTGGAGAGTTAAGAGAAGGTATCTTAGAAATACTACCAGATGGCTATGGGTTCTTAAGACATAACGGTTATGTCCCTACATCTCAGGATATATACGTATCACAATCGCAGATTAGAAGATTGGGACTTAGGATGGGTGACCTTATAAGAGGGCCCATAAGATTACCACAGACACAGGAGAAGTACCCTGCCCTTTTAAGGGTAGAAACAGTTAATGGGATACCAATTGATAAAGCTAGAATTAGGCCACACTTCGATGATTTAACTCCTATATACCCTATAGAGAGATTAGTGATGGAGGCAGATCCTAAGGATATAACAACTAGGATGATAGATCTTATAGCCCCCTTGGGAAAAGGACAAAGAGGGCTTATTGTATCTCCTCCAAAAGCAGGAAAGACTACTGTCCTTAAGAAGATAGCCAATAGTATCGCTATAAACCATCCTGAAGTCCATCTTATAGTTCTACTGATAGATGAAAGGCCTGAAGAAGTTACGGATATGGAGCGTTCTGTAAATGGAGAAGTGGTAAGCTCAACATTTGATGAGCCCCCAGAGCAACATGTAAGGGTTGCAGAGTTAGTTTTGGAAAGGGCTAAGAGACTAGTAGAATTGAAAAAGGATGTAGTTATACTTCTTGATAGTCTTACCCGTCTTGCTAGAGCTTATAACCATGTTGTCCCTCCTACAGGGAGGACTCTTTCTGGCGGATTGGATGCTACCGCATTAAGGGGTCCAAAGAAATTCTTTGGATCTGCTAGAAATATAGAAGAAGGAGGTAGCCTTACTATAATAGCTACTGCACTTGTTGATACAGGGAGTAGGATGGATGATGTTATATATGAGGAGTTTAAGGGTACTGGTAATATGGAGATCCATCTTGATCGTAAACTTGCTGATAAGAGGATATTCCCGGCTATAGATGTAAGAATGTCTGGTACAAGGAAGGAAGAGCTCTTATACTCTGAGGAAGAATTGAAAAAGGTCTGGTTACTGAGGAAGATGTTAAGCACTATAGATTCGGAAGATATTACAGAGATTCTTATAGAACAGCTCTCTAAGTATAAGAGGAATGAAGACTTTCTTAGGAATTTAAGAGCAGTTGCATAAATTCCTCTTTCTTTTTGTGATATAATCATTAAAAACGATGGAGGTGTATTAATCATGTCTAAGTATATAGTATTGTTTTTGCTGTTTTGTATGTTGTTTTCTACAATAGCTTGGTCTAAGACCATAGTAGATGAGATAAGAGCTAGAGGAGAACTTGTAGTTGGAAGTGATGCGGCATATCCGCCATTTGAGTTTGTTGATAAGAATGGGAACATTGTGGGGATAGACATAGATATAGCTAAGGCTATAGCGGATCATCTTGGTGTAAAGCTCAGAGTTGTAAATACAAGTTTTGATGGAATTATACCTGCCCTTTTAGCCAAGAAGTTTGATATTATTATCTCTGCTATGACTATAACACCAGAAAGAGCCAAGCAAGTAGATTTCTCCATTCCTTATTATAATGCGGGGCAGCTTATAACAGTGAGAGAGGATGATAACAGGATAAAGAGCGAGAAGGACTTGCAGGGAAAGATAGTTGCTGTACAGCTTGGGACCACTGGACAGTTTTATGCAGAATCTATACCTGGGATAAAAGAGATTAGAAAGTTTGAAACTGTAGACGGTGCATTTCTAGAATTAAAAAATGGAAGAGTAGATGCAGTAATAGCTGACGATTTAACCTCTTTAGCATTTGTTAAGAGCACAAAAGGGCTTAAAGTGATAAATAAACTCCTTACAAAGGAGCAGTATGGTATAGCGGTTCGTAAAGAAGATAAGGCACTTCTAAAGGAGATAAACATAGTCATAGCAAGATTAAAGAAGGAGGGAGTCATAGCGAAGCTCAGAGAGAAATGGGCTACCTGGTAACGGCAACTCATGACTAATGAACCTCTATTCCCGTTCTTAATAAGTATACTTCCTTTTTTAGGTAAGGGCGCCTTAATGACGATAGAACTTACTCTTATCTCAGTAGGCATAGGAGTAATTATTGGTGTATTCGGAGGAATAGCTAGGGTTTCAAAGAATCCAATCTTCTTGATACCCTCTACAGTTTACGTAGAGGTAATAAGAGGAACTCCTCTTCTTGCTCAGCTATTCCTTGTCTATTTTGGGTTACCATCTTTAGGGATAAATTTGCCCCCATTTACCGCTGCTGTTATTGCTATGGGTATAAATAGTGGAGCCTATGTTACTGAGATTTTTAGAGGGGGGATTCAGTCAATAGAAAAGGGACAGATGGAAGCGGCGAGATCTCTGGGACTATCATATATACAGGCTATGAGATATGTAATTCTTCCCCAGGCATTTAGAAGGATACTTCCTCCTCTAGGAAACGAGTTTGTTGCTATGCTTAAAGATTCCTCTCTTGCCTCTACTATAGCGATAGCAGAACTTATGAGGGTAGGAAGAGAAATCACTAGTAGGACATTTAGAAGTTTTGAAGTACTAGCAGTGGTTGCTCTTTTATATTTAGCAATAACCTTACCCCTTTCTCTACTTGTTAGGTATACAGAGAGGAGAATGAGTATAAGTGATTAGGTTAGAGAGGATATATAAGAGATTTGGCAGATTAGAGGTGCTTAAAGGGGTAGACCTCGATGTAGAGAAAGGAGAAGTTGTTGTGATTATAGGTCCTAGTGGAGCTGGGAAAAGTACACTTCTTAGATGTATCAATCTTCTAGAGAGACCCACTTCGGGTAAAGTGATATTTGAGGGGATGGATATAACTAGGATGGATGGAAGAGCGATAGATAAGGTTAGAGAAAGGATAGGTATGGTCTTTCAGCATATAAACCTCTTCAATCATTTAACCGCTATAGATAATGTTATGCTTGCCCCTATGAAGGTAAAGGGATTATCTAAGAGTGAAGCAGAGCAGATTGCCAAGTCTCTTTTAGAGAGGATGGGGTTAGGGGATAAGTTGTATTCATATCCGAGTCAATTATCAGGAGGACAGAGACAGAGGGTTGCGATAGCCAGGGCGTTAGCGATGCAACCTGATATAATGCTTTTTGACGAACCAACCTCAGCACTAGACCCAGAGATGATAAAAGAGGTCTTGGATGTTATGAAGGCTCTAGTAAATGACGGTATGACAATGGTTATAGTAACCCACGAGATGGGTTTTGCAAAGGAGGTTGCTTCTAGAATAATATTTATGGATGATGGTTGTATTATAGAAGAAGGAAATCCCAAAGAGATATTCTCTAATCCAAAGGAAGAAAGAACTGCTATGTTTCTGAGTAAAATTCTCTATTAGTAGGAGGGGATATGCGTATAGGGCTTCCGATTAAAGTAATAATAATTGTAGCTCTAGTAGGTTTGAGTATCTGGACCTTCATGAGATATTCTGTAAAACTTGGGCTAGATCTTCAAGGTGGGGTACATTTGGTATTTGAGGCCCAGGATACCCCAGAGGTAAAGGTAACAGGGGATACTTTAAATAGGGTTCAGGCAATTATAGACTCAAGAGTAAACCAACTTGGTATCACTGAACCGATAATACAGAGAGAAGGAGAGAGAAGACTAGTAGTTGAGCTTCCAGGATATCAACAAGATCCGCAATCTGCTATAGATCTTATAGGTAAGACTGCGCTTTTAGAGTTTAAGGATACAGGTACCAAATATGTTGAGGAAGGGAAGAAATTAACCGATGCGCCTACCATACTTACTGGTGCAGACCTTAAGAATGCCAAGGTTGGTTATGATCAGTATGGTAGACCTGTAGTGGAAGTAGAATTTAATCCTAAAGGAGCCAAGGTATTTGCTGAGTTCACAAAGAAGAATATAGGTAAGTATCTTGCTATAACATTAGATGGGGTTGTTATAAGTTGTCCAGTAATTCGTTCAGAGATACCTGACGGTAAGGGACAGATAGAGGGTAACTTTACTCTTGAGTCTGCAACTCAGTTAGCAGTACTTCTGAGGGCAGGAGCCTTACCTGTACCGCTAAAACTTGTTGAGATGAAAAGGGTAGGTCCTACCCTTGGTAAAGACACAATAGATGCTAGTATAAAGGCTGGAATTATAGCGGTAATCCTAGTGATGGTATTTATGCTCATTTACTATAGATTCCCTGGAATTATCGCAGATATAGCACTTATCGCCTATGTTGCCCTTTTAATGGGTTTAGTTTCCGCTCTTAGGGCCACCCTTACATTACCTGGTATAGCTGCACTTATAATGTCTGTAGGTATGGCAGTAGATGGAAATGTAATCATATTTGAAAGGATAAAGGAAGAACTTAGAAAAGGGAAATCTTTAACCTCAAGTATAGAGACAGGGTTTAAGAGGTCTTATGCCCCAATTTTAGACTCACAGATAACTACATTAATAGCAGCAGCCGTTCTTTTCTATTTTGGAACCGGACCTGTTAGAGGTTTCGCCGTGATGCTTACCCTTGGGACTATTATAAGCTTATTTACAGCTATTATGGTAACTCAGATTCTGTTTCAATTATTTAACCAGTTGAAGATACTTAGAAGTCCTAAGTTGTTTGGTATATAGGAGGATTCTATGAGATATTTTGAGGGCTCTAAGATAAATATAATAAAGTATTCTTCTTTTTGGCTTGGTAGTGCTACTTTGGTTATTGTACTTTCTATACTCTTACTGTTTACTAAGGGACTTAATTGGGGTCTTGATTTTACTGGGGGCACATTAATAGAGTATAGATTGGGGAAATCATTTGGTAATGTAGGAGAGATAAGACCATTACTTGCTGAGTTTAACTTAGAAGAGGCATTCCTTCAGAAGACAGAAGATAATGGTGTAATAATCAGGGTAAAGGAATTACCAAATGAGACGAGAGATACTATTACTAAGAAACTCTCTGAGCATTTTGGTAAGGCAGAACTCGTTAGGCAGGAGTTTATCGGTCCTGTTATAGGGGCTGAGCTTAAAAGAGCTGCTATTATAGCAACTATTCTAGGTCTAGTAGCTCAAGTCGTCTATATAAGTTTAAGATTCAAACCAGATATGGCTCTGGCAGCAGATATAGCTCTTATCCACGATATATGTTTTGTTGTTTTGGCGTTTATTCTTACTCAAAAAGAAATAAATACTCCGTTTATAGCTATAATCCTTACCGTCGTTGGTTATTCTATAAATGACACCATTGTTATATTTGATAGGATTAGGGAAAATCTTAAGCTTAGGCCGAGAGATTCAAAAGAAACCTTTCCACAACTGGTTAACAGGAGCCTCTTAGAAACATTGACTAGGAGTGTGAATACTGTCGTTACTACCATATTGGCAATATTGGTGGTTTACTTCTTTGGTGGTTCTGCTATAAGGGATTTTGCCTTTGGTCTTACCGTTGGAATAGCTACTGGAGGTTATTCTTCTATCTTTATAGCAGCGCCAGTATTAGTGCTTCTTAGAAAGAAACAGTGGTTAAAAGAGGAGGAAAAACTTAAAGAGGTAGAAGCTACTCCAACTCAAAGTATAAGTAGACCTTTGGAGACTCCCCAAAAGTCAACAACGACAAGGGTTTCCCAGGTAAAGAGAAAAAGGAGGTGAAATAAATGATGTACCTTTACTTAGTTATAGTCTTTATAGTTGCTTTTGTTGTAGCCTTATTTGTACAGATAAATAATTACCCGATAACATTAAATTATTTCTTTGGAGCTAGACAGGTAAGTCTAGCCTTAGCCCTCTTTTTGGCATTTGTGATAGGATTTCTTTTAGCGGTTATTGCAAGAATACCTCAGGACTTGGTAAATAGGAGAAGGTTTAGGAATCTTGAGAGGGAATTATTTGATAAAGAGAATAGATTAAGGAATCTTTATTCATCCCAAAGTGCAGACCAAAGTCAAGGGAAAACTGAAGGCTAAGTGCTATAGGAAGATCAATTCTTCTTTATGCATTTTATACTTGAAGAGTGTCCACCTACTTGGAAAGATATCCATAGTAATTTAGGTATCCTTCCACCAATAGCAAAGGTCTTAGTTAGAAGGGGAATCGCCTCTCCTTTTTTAGCGGAGAGGTTTTTATCCCCTTGTATAGAGGGGATAGCGGATCCTTTTTTACTTCCCGGTATAGAGACTGCAATCTCTAGGGTAAAAAGAGCATTACTTAATAGAGAGAGGATCTGCCTTTATGGTGATTATGATGTGGATGGCATTACCTCTGTAGCTGTCCTCTTTCATACAATGAGAGGGTTAGGTTTTGATGTATTTTATTATATACCTAATAGACTTATCGAAGGCTATGGACTAAACATAGAGGCTATAGAAAAGATAAAAAAACAGAATGCAACACTTATAATAACTTTAGATTGTGGCGTGTCCTCTTTGGCGCCTATAGAATATGCAAATTCTATAGGAATAGATACCATTATAGTAGATCATCATAATGTCCCTGAAGTATTACCTCCAGCAGTAGCTGTAATAGATCCAAAAAGAGAGGATTCTCTGTATCCATTTAAGCAGCTCTCGGGGGTTGGAGTTGCTTGGCAGTTCGCTAGAGCTCTTGTGCGAGGGTTGTTAGATGAGGATACCTATCTAGAGGAAGTTTTAGATCTGGTATCCTTAGGGACCATTGCAGATATAGTACCATTAACTGATGAGAATAGGATTGTAGTAAAAAGGGGAATAAATAGATTAAAATTTTCTCCTAGGACTGGGCTTTTATCTCTTATGAGGAGTGCAGGTATAGAAGATAGAATGTTAAACGCAGAACTTTTATCTTTTACATTAGTCCCAAGACTAAATTCTGCAGGGAGACTAGGTTCTGCAGAGCTTGCAATAGAGTTATTATTGACCTCAGATTCAGCAGCTGCTAAGACCCTTTCTGAAAGACTTGAGGAAAAAAACAGAAGTAGGAGAGGGTTGGTAGACGAGGTCTTGGAGGAAGTCCTCGAGAGATTAGAAAGAGAGCCACTTGCTTCTACTATATTAGAGTACTCTGAATCGTGGCATTCTGGTGTGATTGGTATAGTAGCATCTAGACTTGTTGATATGTTTAATAGACCAGCATTTATCGGTAAAAGAGAAGGGGACCTGGTAAGATTCTCTGTTAGAAGCCCTGAAGAGATAGATATCTATTCCATCCTCTTGCCTCTAAGGGATATGTTTTTGAAGTTCGGAGGACATCGTTATGCCTTAGGCCTAACTATAGAAGAAGAGGAGATCGACAGACTTAGGGATATTCTTAATAAGAGTGTTCAATTAGAGGCTAGAGGAGAGGAGGTGGTAGAGATAGATGCTGAACTGCCACTTAGAGAGATAAATCCGACATTTTTAAATCAATTATCTCTTCTTGAGCCCTTTGGAATGGGAAATCCTAGGCCTGTTTTTATCGCTAGATCTGTAAAGATTGTTGGAAAAGAAGTGCAAAATAATTCAAAAAGCATTATAATAGAAGAAGAAGGGAAAAGGTTTGAAGTTTTTGACTTGGATGAATTATTACCTACAGATAGTTATATAGATTTAGTTTACAGTATAAAAGGAACAGGGAGAATTATAGGAATAGGAGGATTAAAAAGTGGAAGCAGTTGAGCTTGCTAAATTTATAAGAAATATTCCAGATTTTCCTATAAAGGGGATACTATTTAGAGATATTACGCCACTACTTAAAGATAAGGAAGCTTTTAGATCTGCAGTGTCCCTGTTGGCTGATAATTTCAGAGACCTTGGTATTGATATAGTATCAGCTGTTGAAGCTAGAGGTTTTATAATAGGGGCTCCATTGGCAATAGAACTATCTGCAGGTTTTGTACCTATAAGAAAACCTGGGAAGTTACCCTACGAGAGTATTAGGGAAGAGTATGCTTTAGAGTATGGAACAAATATTTTAGAGATCCATAAGGATGCGATAAAACCTGGGGATAAAGTCTTAATAGCTGACGACCTTATTGCTACTGGAGGGACTGCCATAGCCTGTAAGAATCTTATCGAAAGATTAGGTGGAAAGGTAGTAGGTTTTGCATTTCTTGTTGAACTTACAGAGTTTAAAGCGAGGGAACAGTTGAAAGGATATGATGTCTATTCCCTTTTGAAATTTTAGAAAAATTTGACGAAGATGGTAAAAATTTGATATTGTCTGCCTATGAATTTGCGCTTTCTGCCCATAATGGACAAAAGCGCAAATCAGGGGAGGAGTTTTTTATCCATCCATTAGAAGTAGCCAAGATACTTTCTAGTATGGATGTTGATGCAGTTACTATAGCGTCTGCATTACTCCACGATGTGGTTGAAGATACTACAGTATCTATTGAAGAGATCGAGAAAAGGTTTGGTGAAGAGATTGCTACATTAGTTGATGGTGTAACTAAACTTGGTAGGCTTACAGGATTAACTGGGGAGGATCGCCAGGCAGAAAATCTTCGTAAGATGTTTCTTGCTATGGCAAAAGATGTCAGGGTTATATTTATAAAGCTCGCTGATAGGCTTCATAATATGAGGACACTTTCCTATCTTCCTCCTGATAGACAGAGAATAATCTCTAAAGAAACACTCGATATATTTGCTCCTCTTGCCCATAGGTTAGGAATCTGGAGGATAAAGTGGGAACTAGAAGATCTTAGCTTTAAATATCTAGAGCCAGAGAAGTATAGAGAAATATCTAAGATGGTTGCTAAGACTAGAAAAGAGAGGGAAGAGTATATACAGGAAGCCATTTCTATAATAAGGTCCACTTTGGATTCTTTGGGAATAAAGGCTGATATACATGGTAGACCAAAGCATCTATACAGCATCTATACGAAGATGCAGAGAGATAACCTTACCTTTGATCAGATATACGACCTCTTTGGAATTAGGGTTATAGTAGACTCAACGAAGGATTGCTATACTGTTCTTGGTGTTGTTCACTCTCTGTGGAAACCCATACCGGGTAGATTTAAGGATTATATAGCAGTTCCAAAGTCTAATATGTATCAGAGCTTACATACTACTGTGATAGGTCCTAGAGGAGAACCTTTAGAGATACAGATTAGGACCTATGAGATGCATAGGGTTGCGGAGTATGGAATAGCGGCGCATTGGAAGTATAAAGAGGGTAAAACCGATCAGAATTTCGATATAAAACTATCTTGGCTTAGGCAGTTATTAGAGTGGCAGAAGGATATGCAGGATGCTAAGGAATTTGTCGAGCAGGTAAAGGTTGACCTCTTTGAAGATGAAGTCTTTGTATTTACTCCAAAGGGAGATGTAGTATCTCTTCCTAAAGGAGCTACACCTGTTGATTTTGCCTATCGTATCCATACAGAGATTGGAAATAGGTGTGTAGGAGCTAAGGTAAATGGTAGGATAGTCCCTCTAGATTATAAACTTAACAGTGGAGAGATAGTTGAAATACTTACCTCTAAATCAGCCGCTCCTAGCTTAGATTGGCTTTCATTTGTTGCTACTACTTCTGCCAAAAATAGGATAAAACAGTATTTTAAGAAACTCCAGAGAGAAGATAACATAATAAGGGGAAGAGAGATCCTAGAGAAGGAGCTAAAGAGAATACAGGGTGACCTTCCAGATAAGATGAGAGAACTTGATTGGGCTCCTCTATTAGAAGCTTTTAAGTTGGAAGACCCTGAAGAACTTTTCTTGGCAGTGGGAAATGGAGAGATCGCTCCTTCTCAGATACAGCAAGCCTTACAGAAGAATGCAAAGGAAGAGAAGATTTTAAGTCCGCCTAAGAGAGATGAAGGGTTAGGTGTATATGTTGATGGAGCTGATAATCTCCTCATAAGGTTGGCAAGATGTTGTAGTCCATTGCCAGGGGATGAGATTATAGGATACATATCTCAGGGAAGGGGAATTACTGTTCACAGAAAGGGATGTACAAATCTAAAGAATCTTCCCAAAGAAAAGTTAATAGAGGTACATTGGCGTGCAGATAATATACACAAGTTTAATGCTAGGATAGACGTCTATGCTCGGGATAGGGTGGGTCTGTTGAAAGATATCCTTACAGAGATATCCAACCTTGGCAGTAATGTATATGATGCAAGGGCGGTGGTAAAGAATGGTAGGGTAAATATCTATATAGTCCTAGATGTCCAAAATATACACCACTGTGAAGCTATCTTAAGATCTATAAAGGGGGTAAAAGATGTCATTTCTGTTGGGAGGCATACGTAGCAAATGAGAATAGTTATTCAGCGTGTCAAGTCTGCAGATGTAAAAGTAGATGGTAATATTGTCTCATCCATTGAGAGAGGATTTCTTATATTGGTTGGTATAAGTAAAAACGATACTGAAAGAGAAGCAAGATACCTAGCAAAGAAGGTATCATCCTTAAGGATATTTGAGGATGAGAAAGGGAAGATGAATCTAAGTATTAAAGATGTTGGAGGAGAAATTCTTTCGGTTTCCCAGTTTACTCTATATGCAGATACCTCTAGAGGTAGAAGGCCTGGGTTTGAGATGGCAGCACCTAGAGAAGTTGCAGTTGATTTATGGAATAAGTTTAATCAATTCTTGAGAGAAGACAATCTTACAGTAAAAGAAGGAATTTTTGGTGAGCATATGGAGGTATCCCTTATAAACGATGGTCCTGTAACTATAATAATGGAGGAGGGATAGCTATTAATTCTTATGAAAGAGTTCTGACAGTACTTTCAGGGGGAATTCCTGACAGGGTCCCTATATTTGAGCTTCTAATAGATAGAAAGATTATAAAGAAGATAATAGGTAGAGAGGACTATCTAGATTTCTGTGAGAAATATCCTATAGATATAGTATTGACAAATACGCCTTCAAAGCTTTATGAAGAGAGGGTCATAGATTCTAAGAATAGGATTGTTATAAATGAGTGGGGGATAAAAAGACAATATACAGAGGAAGAGGTTTCTATTCCTTTGGAGGGTCCTATAAAGACTCCAGAGGACCTCAATCACTTTGAGCCTCCAGACCCATACAAAGAGAAAAGATACGAAGAATTAAAGGAGATAATAAGAAGATTTAAGGGTAAAAAGTTTGTTGGGATGCATCTACACGATGCGCTAAACTATCCTCTCTATTTAAGAGGCGCAGAACAGTTACTTATAGATATAATAGAAAATCCAGAACTTGTCCATAGGCTTGTAGATATATCTGTTAATCATAATATTGCTATAGCAGAAAGAGCCATAGAGTTAGGGGCAGATTTTATAATTCTTGGCGATGATTACGGAAGTAGTAATGGTCCAATGATGTCTCCTAGGGCATTTAGAGAATTTTTCTTACCTGGTATTAGGAAGGTTGTTCAGGCGGTTAAGTCTAAAGGCGCAATCTGTTTCAAACATTGCTGTGGTAATATCAACGCTATACTCGATGATATGGTTTCTACTGGAATCTCAGCTTTACATCCCTTAGATATAAGTGCTGGTATGGATATATTAGCAGTAAAGAATAAGTATAGAGATTTGACGGTAATAGGAGGTGTAAACTGTGGAGCTCCTCTAACCGATTACACGGTAGAGGAATTAGCAAACGAGGTAAAGAGAGTTCTAGAGAGGTTAATGCCTGGAGGTAGATATATTATTGCTTCAAGTAATTCTATCCATAGTAAAGTAAAACCGGAGAATCTCCTTAAGATGTGGGAGATAGTAGAAAGGTTTGGAAGGTATGATTAATATCTATGAGATTTCTCTGGTGGAAGAGGAAGTTTCACTCTTACGAATACTATTACAATCAATATCCTGAGAGGATAAGGGAAAGACTTAGTATTAGAGATATACATTTTGTAGAAAGGGTTCTTGCTATATGTAGAGATGCTGGTGTTGGTATGAGTTCAGAGGAGATATGGGAGGCTCTTCTAAGGTATAATAGTAGTATAGATGTTAATATGAAAGAAGAAATTATAAAGTGGATAAGTCAGGTTAGGAGCTTTGTTATGGAAGCCAAAGAGGCCTATCCTTCTGGTTTATCTAGATTCTTTAAACGAAAGGATGAGTATGAGGTTTGATGTTGTACTAGAATTATACTCTCCCTGGTAGCCATCTGAGGAGTCTTAATCCATTATTTCTCTGATATCTGTGGAGATCTTTAAAACTCTTTAGTGCCTCTTTAAATCCTATATCTCTACCTAGTTCTTCACTTTTATACCATTTATGTGTACATACGTATAGATACAGGTCTCCTAGTGTCTTATCTGGGAAGAGCTGATCTAGTTTCTCTCTTTTTATCAACTCACAAGAATTTAGAAAGTTTTTATACCATATCTTTACCGCTTCTTTAAGGTCTATCTTATTTTCGCTAGCATAGTCCTCTATCTCCGAAAGAAAATTCTCGTAGCCAACTAACTCT
>JBMFMV010000014.1:0-32066 GCA_049970495.1 bacterium | reverse complement strand
GGTCCATAGGTCTTTATATGATGCTCAAATTCTCTACTCCCCTGTCTATACATATTTCTTGGGTACCATTCATTTCCAAATGCTGGTACAGAATATACCCCCCAGTGAATAAAAATACCAAACTTAGCATCTAGATACCATTCTGGAACTGTATAGTTCTCTAAAGACTCCCATGTTGGCTTAAATGGTCCTTCCATATTTTACCTCCTTTACTAAAGAGTTATTAATAACAATATACTACAAGTTTTTACAAAAGTCTATATAGGTTTGGACCTATAGCTGGATAAGTCAATCTAACTATAAGAGTTTATGGTATAATTAGTGTAATCATTTATACTTCTAGTTTAAGTTGGAGGTGATACCTTGAAGGCGGTAGTAAAGTATGATCTTAAAGATGGGGCAACAGAATTAAGGGATGTTCCCATACCTAGGATTGGTCCAAATGATGTTCTCGTAAGAGTAGCATATGCTGGAATATGCGGTAGCGATCCACATATGCATCATAATAGGGTCAATTATAAGATAAATGTTCCTGTTATCCTAGGTCATGAATTTTCTGGGATTATAGAAGAAGTAGGAGAAAATGTGCAAGATTTCAAGGTTGGAGAGAGAGTCACCGCTGAGACTCATGCAGATTATTGCGGTAAATGCATACTGTGTAGGACCAATAACTATCACCTATGCAGAGAAAGAAAGGGTTATGGATTTCATGTGGATGGTGCCTTTGCAAAATATGTAAAGGTTCCCACTAGAATCCTCCATAGGTTACCTGAAAACGTAAGCCTTAAGGAAGCAGCATTGACAGAACCATTTTGCGTGGCTTATAGTTCTCTAGTAAAACATTCTAACATAAAGCCAGGAGATTTAGTAGCTGTTATAGGACCTGGACCCATTGGAATTCTTTCTGCTAAAGTTGCTAGCATTATGGGGGCTAGCGATATAATAGTTATAGGGACTCCTGAAGATAAAAAACGTCTAGAAGTAGCTAAAGGCTTTGGGGCTACAGAGGTATTTACTGACTCCGAAGAGGCAAAGAGATACACCTTAGAGTCAAGGGATGGATATGGGGCAGATATAGTTATAGACTCTGCAGGAGTAACTGAAACATTTAAACTAGCCATGGACCTAGTAAGACCAGCAGGACAGATAAATAAGATAGGTTGGGGACCAGCTCCTTTAGGATTTTCTCTCGATCCTCTAATCTCTAAGGCAGTGACGGTTAACTTTACATTTAGTCACAATTGGGATGTATGGGAAAAATGTCTCATACTTATGAATAAAAGGATTATAGAGCTGGAGAAACTTATAACTCATGAACTTACTATAGATGACTGGCAAAAAGGTTTTGAACTAATAGAAAGTAGGGAAGGGCTTAAAGTTTTATTAAAACCTATAGACTAGGAGGAAGAGATGGAAGGACCTAGAGGCGCAAGGATAGAAGAGTTGGAGGAGATAGTAAAATTATCCAATAGGGTCTTTAGAAGTAATATTGAGGGTGATATGGGAAGAGAATACCCCCTATTATTCTCTGAACAAAATTGCGAGAATCTTAGAATTATAAAAGAGGATAACAAAATAGTCTCTCTTGTAGGGATGTTATTTTCAGATGTAATAATACTTGGAACTAAGATAAAGGTCTGTATGATAGGGTCTGTAGCAACTGACCCTGAATATAGGGGTAGAGGATTTGCCACATTACTTATGCAAGACAGTATATTAAAGAGTCTCCAAGAGGGCGTAGATATAATGCTTATATCTGGCGGTAGAGGATTATACAGAAGACTTGGAGCAATAAATGCTGGTCTGTATAAGACATTTCATATAGATAAGGCAAAACTCTCAAGGAGTAACTTAAAAGTAAAAAGGGTTAATCAGGAAGATATCTCTAAACTTCTGAAACTTATGGAACTAGAGCCTGTAAGATTCTTAAGGTCTTATGAGGAGTTGAAGACTTTACTTGGATGTAGTATGGTGGTTAATAGGCCAGGTGAGGTACTAATTATAGAAGACAATAATACCCCTTTAGGCTACGTAGCTATTCAGTTAGCTAAGAAGCAGGAGGAAATACCACATATAAAAGAGATCGGAGGGTCAAGGTCTGCTATAGTAGATTCTCTGTTTACCATCCTAGACACATATAACAAAGATTCTATATTACTAGATGTGCTCTGCTCTGACCTTGAAATAAGACACATCATGGAAAAGTTAGGTATCAAAGGGGAAGATAGAGGATTTGCAGGCACAATAAAGGTAATAAATGTAAAGGGGTTCCTAAAGAAGTTAGATAATTATTTTAGTAGGATGCTAGGAGAAGAGTATAAGGACTTTACTATAGAGTTTAATCCTCCAGTTACAATAAGATTCAAAGACGAAAGCTTATATATAGAGGAAAGAGATGTACCTGCTCTTATTTTCGGTTCCATAGAAAAAAAGATAGAGGTTCCAGAACAACTTCCAAGGATAAAGAAAGTCTTAGATATCCTATTTCCAATTCCACTTGTAGACTACGGGTTGAATTACACATGAAGATAATATTGGCTACTTCAAATCTAGATAAGGTAAAAGAGTTTCAGAGAATATTAAAGGGCTATAAAGTGGAGATAAGTCCTGCCCCTTATAGTATAAAAGTGTCAGAAACAGGTAGGGACTTTATAGAGAATGCCATTTTAAAAGCCAGGGCGTATTATAAAGAATTCAAGGCACCAGTACTATCAGATGACTCAGGACTAGAGGTAGACGCCATAGGGAAGGCTCCGGGTATATTTTCTGCTAGATTCTCAGAAGATGGAAGCTACAAGAGCAACATAGAAAGGCTCCTTGCTCAGATAAAAAACATAGCACAGGATAAACTCAAAGCCAGATTTGTGTGCGCAGTATGTCTCATAGACGAAAGAGATATCATTTATGTAACTCAAGAAACTTGTGAAGGATACGTAATAAAGGAGATTAGAGGAAGCAGTGGATTTGGATACGACCCTATATTTTATTATCCGGAATTAAATAAGACATTTGGAGAAATTTCTTCTGAGGAAAAAGACGAAGTAAGTCATAGAGGAAAAGCGCTAAGAAAGCTTTTCTCCGCTATTCCTTTGGAAGTATAAAATAGAAAGTACTTCCCTTTCCTATCTCACTCTCTACTCCGACACTTCCATTGTGAGCTTCAACTATATGTTTCACTATGGATAAGCCAAGACCTACCCCTCCTAAGCTATGATTTCTTGACTTGTCTCCTCTATAAAATCTTTCAAATATCCTTGAAAGGTCTTCCTTTGGAATCCCTATTCCAGTATCTTTTACAGAGACCTTTACTCCCTTTCCTAGGTCTTCTACTATTATATCTATCTTTCCTCCAGAAGGGGTGTATTTAATTGCATTGTCTATAAGATTGCTTATAACCTGATCTATATAGTTCACATCCACTTTTAAAGGAGGGATTTCTCCCCTTATATCTAGAGACAAGGTAAGCCCTTCTTTCATAGCTCTAGGTTGAAATCTAGAGACCGCTCTATTAATAAGAGTAACAAAGTCGGTTGGTACAGGATTTAAGAATTCCTTATCGGATTCTAACCTAGAAAGCAGAAGCAAATCATTTACAAGCCTAGATAAACGGTCTACCTCCTGATTTATATTCTCTAGAAAATCCTTCCTAAGCTTACTATCTTCCGCTCCACCTTCTAGTAGAACTTCCACCATAGCCTTTATTGATGTGAGTGGGGTTTTGAGTTCATGAGAGACGTTACTTATAAAATCTTGACGAATCTTTTCTAACCTCTTTTTATCTGTCACATCGGTAAAAACTATAATTGCCCCTCTTATCTCACCCCTCTCGTTAAACAGAGGAGAGATCATTACATCCATTATGCGATTATTGAGGTGATCAAATGAGATCTCTCCTGATAATGCCTCCCCTTTCTCTATAGTTTTTCCCGTCATCTCGTCTAACGTATAATTCCATATGACTTCTATAAGTGGATGCCCTTCAAGACTTACCGACGGATCTAAGTTCAATAATCTTAGTGCGGTAGGATTTATCCTTAGGACCTCTTTACTTTTGTTTACTACTATAACACCCTCCTGTATACTCTGAAATAACCTTGTATAAAGTTTATTCTCTTCTTTAAATTTATTGATATACTCATTTATCTCCTTTATACTCTCATCTAACTCTGGAATCCCTATAGGTGAGATATTGCTAGAAGAAGACAATTCTTTAATATTGAATAATATTTTATCTAAGAGTAACTTTATCTTCCTAAAAATAAAGGAATAAGAGATAAGAGTAAGAAGAAGTATAAACGCCCCTATGAAATATTTATAGGGAAGAGGGGAAAGTATCAGTAGATAAAAAGCAATGTATAAAAATAGAGCCGGTAATAAAAAATTAAGTGTTAATCTCCTCAAGACCTTAATATATACCCTATCCCCCTTACAGTCTGAATATACTTAGGATTACTAGGATCATCTTCTAATTTCTCTCTAAGCCATCTTATGTGGACATCTACCGTCCTATCATCACCATAAAAGTCTTCTCCCCAGACATGACTCAATAGGTATTCTCTACTCATGACTCTCCCTTCATTTTCTGCTAGAGTAACTAATAGATCAAACTCCTTAGGTGAAAGGTCTACTTGAACTCCCTTTTTTGTAACAATTCTACCTTTTATATCTATTACTACATCGTCAAACTCTAACCTTTCCTTCGTCTTTACCAAATTTACAGGAAGCTTTGTCCTTCTCAGAACTGCCTTTATCCTAGCAACAAGCTCTCTCATACTGAATGGCTTAGGGACATAGTCATCTGCACCTAATTCTAATCCTATAACCTTATCCATATCCTCCCCTTTTGCGGTAAGCATTATTATTGGAACGTTGGAGGTCCGCCTTATAATTCGGCAAACCTCCAATCCACTCAATTTTGGGAGCATAATATCTAGTATAATAAGGTCAGGATTCTCTTTCTTAAATTTCTCTAGAGCATCCTCACCATCATAAGAGACTACCACATCGTATCCTTCTTTATAGAGGGTATATTTTATAGAGTCTACAATCGGCTTCTCATCATCCACTATTAGAATCTTTTCTGCCACTTTCTTCCTCCTTAGGAGGATTACCCTTTCTATAATCTGTACAATAGAAACCTGTCCCTTTAAATATTACTGTGGGTGGAAATATAAGTCTTTTAAGTACTCCACCACATTCACTACACTGCAGTAGAGGCTTATCATTTATATTCTGAAATACCTCTAATTCTCTGCCACAACCTTCACATCTATATACATAGAATGGCATCACCATCACCTCCACCCATCTAAATTTTCTAAAGATATTTTACCACTTAAGGAGCTTCTTTCTCAAGAACTAATTACTACCAGACACCACTAAATAGATACCTATGGATAGCCATTGCGGCCCTTCTGCCTGCACCCATAGCCTCTATAACAGTGGCAGAACCACTAACTATATCACCGCCAGCAAAAACCCCAATCTTAGATGTCTTTCCAGTTGCAGGGTCTATGATGATCTCTCCATGTCTACCAATCTCTAAACCCTGGGTTGTTTTAGAAATAATTGGATTTGGTCTATTACCTATGGCAATTATAACAGTATCTACCTTTAAAGTAAAGGTAGACCCTTTCTTTGGGATAGGTGACCTTCTACCACTCTCATCAGGCTCTCCTAACTCCATCTCTTGGCATTCTACAGTGTCAACCCAACCATTATTACCAGTAAAAACTATAGGGGTAGCAAGGAAGATAAAGTTGACTCCTTCCTCCTCTGCCCTCTTTATCTCCTCTAATCTAGCAGGAAGCTCTTCTCTAGACCTTCTATATATGATTGTGACCTCTGCCCCAAGCCTTCTAGAGACTCTTGCAGAATCCATAGCTACATTACCACCACCTACCACTAAGACCTTCTTCCCTACTTTAAGGGGTGTATCATACTCAGGGAAAAGATGAGCTCTCATAAGATTTATCCTTGATAGGAATTCATTAGCAGAGAATATTCCCAATAGATTCTCTCCCGGAACATTAAGAAACACAGGAGCACCAGCTCCAGAACCAATAAATACTGCTCCATAATCTTTTAAAAGCTCATCTAAGAAAATAGCCTTTCCTACCACTACATTTGGAATAAATTCCACCCCAAGAGCTTTTACATATTCAAATTCCCTTCTTATTATGTCTTTAGGAAGTCTAAAATCTGGGATTCCATATGTTAATACTCCGCCAGGTAAGTGCAAAGCCTCAAAAAGAGTAACCGAATAGCCAAGTCTAGCCAGATCAGCACTTACTGTAAGACCAGCTGGACCAGACCCAACTACCGCAACCCTCTTACCATTAGGAGGTTTTTTATCTATTTTCTGTGTGTCCTCTACACAGTGATCAGCAACAAATCGTTCTAATCTACCAATAGCTATAGGTTCTCCTGTTCTTGCCAATACACAGGTCTTCTCACACTGGTTCTCTTGAGGACATACCCTACCTGTAATAGCGGGAAGGCTATCTTTTTCTTTTATCTTCTTATAGGCTTCCCTATATCTTCTCTCTTTTATAAGTGATATAAAGGCAGGGATATCTATCCCTACAGGGCATCCTTCGACACATCTAGGCTTAGGACACTGCAGACATCTGTCAGCCTCTAATAATGCCTCCTCTTCACTATACCCTAGAGCAACCTCATTAAAGTTACTAATTCGCTCTTTCGGGTCCTGTTCTCTCATAGGAACTCTATTACGTCTAGGCATCTTTTTCCTCCAAGAGCTTAAGAGCTAACTTTTCCTGTTCAACGTAAGTCTTCTGCCTCATCATAAGCTCGTCAAAATCAACCAAATGTCCATCAAATTCAGGTCCATCAACACAGACAAATCTAGTCTTTCCATCTACAGTTACTCTACATCCTCCACACATTCCTGTTCCGTCGATCATAATAGGGTTAAGACTTACATAGGTCTTTACGCTGTACCCTCTAGTTAGGTCTGCTACAGCTTTCATCATTATTGTAGGACCTACAGCCAAAACCATATCTATAGATGTGGTATCAAGCAAATTCTTGAGAGGTAGCGTAACTAAACCCTTTATCCCATAAGAACCATCATCGGTAGTTACATATAGACTTTCACTTATAGAACCTAGCACATCGGTGAAGAATAAAAGTTCTTTAGTCCTAGCTCCAACTATAGTAATAATATGATTTCCGGCAACTTTTAATGCCTTTGCTATTGGAACTATCTCTGCAACGCCTACTCCACCGGCTACTAGAATAACATTACCATAAAGTTTAACTGGAAAAGGGTTTCCATTTGGTCCCATTACAGCAAAAAGTTCATCTCCAATTTCCTTTTTACCCAAAAGTTTCGTAGTCTTACCTACCTCTTGAACTACAATAGTGATCAAGCCTTTCTCTCTCTCAGAGTCAACAACTGTTAAAGGAATTCTTTCCCCCTTCTCATGGACCATAATAATTATAAACTGTCCCGGCCTTATGGACCTAGCAACTAAAGGTGCCTCTATAGTCATCTGAACGACATTATTCGAAAGTCTCTTCTTATCTACTATCTTATACATATTCCCTCACAATCCCTTGTTTTACTCTAATTTATGATATAATAACACAAAAGTATTAAAAAAGTATTAAAAAGCAAAAATGAATGAGACTAGAGGGAAGTTTTAGTTTCGACAGAATAGTTAGACAGTATGCCAGATATAGAGAGGTACATCCTGGGGTTTTAAGAAGCCTTTTGAAGAGTATAGATAAAAACACAAAGGTGTTAGAGATAGGATGCGGCACTGGTAATTATATAATTGCTCTGAATTCTTTGACAAATTGTCAAGCCTGGGGAATAGATATCTCAGAAGAGATGCTTTCAATTGCAAAATCTAGAACAGATAGAGTAAATTTTAAACTCTCTGATGCAACTAGATTAGATTTCCCTAATGAGTTTTTTGACTTTGTCTTCTCCGTAAATGTAATACATCACATAGAGGACCATAGAGTTTATTATGAAGAAGCATACAGGGTATTAAAGTGTGGTGGAAGGATTGTAACAGTTACTGATTCAGAATGGATACTCCGTAATCGAAGACCACTTACATGGTATTTCCCAGAGACACTAGAGGTAGACTTAAAAAGGTACCCATCTATAGAGAAATTGAAAAGCATAATGAAAGAGGTAGGATTTTATAATATTGAGGAAGAAATGACTGAATATTATTACTATCTAATAGATATAAGCGCATATAGAGAAAAGTCTTTCTCATCATTAAATCTAATAAGCGAAGAGGCATTTAAAAAGGGGATAGAAAGGATGGAGGAGGATTTAAAAAAAGGTCCTATTCCGTGTGTATCAAGATTTACCATGCTTTGGGGAGAAAAGTAGACTAAAAAAGGAGGAAAGAAGAATGAAATTAGGAGTTAGCATGTGGAGTCTACATAAACTCTACAGAAAAGGTGAGATGGATACATTAGGATTTGTAGAGTATATAGGAAGTTTAGGGATAGAGGGAGTTGAACTTCTGGAGTTTTTCTGGAAAGACAAAGAGAAAGAGTTATCTAAAGTAAAAGAAGCCTTAGCTAAGTATGGACTAGAAGTAGCGGCATATGCGGTGAGTAACAACTTTGTCAAGGAGACTAAAGAAGAGAGATCTTTGGAGGTAGACAAAATAAAGGTTGGAGTAGATATGGCTGTTGAGTTTAATAGTAAAATAGTAAGAGTCTTTAGCGGAGACCTAAAGCCACCATTTACATATGAACAGGCAAAGGGGTGGATAATAGAAGGTCTCAAAGAAGGGGTAAAGTATGCCGAAAAGCATAATGTGGTACTAGCATTAGAAAATCACGGGCTTTTAGCGGGCAAAAGTAACCAGGTAAGGGAGATAATAGAATTGGTAGGTTCTAAATATCTTAGATCTACTATAGATATAGGTAATTTCCTACTTGTTGGTGAAAGTTCTGTCGATGCGGTAAAAAACCTAGCAGATGTTGCTGCTCATGTACATCTTAAAGACTTTAAGAGAGTTTCCCCAGACTACGAGGGAGAAGCTTATAGAGGGCTAGAGGGGGTAAGACTTATAGGAACTGTAGCTGGAGAAGGGGAAGTAAATCTACTAGAGGTGCTAAAGATACTCCACAATTTAGGATACAAAGGATATCTATCTCTTGAATATGAAGGACCTGAAGATCCTAAATATGGTGTAGAACAAAGCATAAAAAATACAAAAAAGATCTTAGAGACTCTCGGATAGTATATGAACGAAATTATAGAAAAACTAAAGGGTGGACTTATAGTTTCTTGCCAGGCTTATCCTGGCGATGCTATGTATGGTCCAAACATAATGGTTGCATTTGCTAAGGCTAGTTTCGAGGCGGGGGCGGTAGGAATAAGGGCAAATGGAATAGAGGATATAAAAGCTATAAAAGAAACAGTTTCTCTGCCCATAATAGGTATATACAAGGAAACTATACAAGGATACGAACCTTATATTACCTCCACACTAAGACATGTAGAAATGGTGATAGAAGCTGGAGCAGATATAGTAGCAGTAGACGCAACAAAAAGGCTACATCCAGAAGGATTCCTAGGGGACGAGTTTGTAAGAGAGATAAAGAGACGTTTTGACACAATACTTATGGCGGATATATCTAACCTAGAAGAGGGGATTTTAGCATACCAAGCTGGAGCAGATTTGATAAGTACAACTCTCTCAGGATACACAGAGTATACAAAAAATGCCAAGAGGCCGAATTTTGATCTCTTAAAAGCTCTGGTAAAAGAAATTCCTATCCCCGTGATTATGGAAGGTAACATATGGAGGCCAGAAGAGGCTAGATATGCCTTAGATCTTGGAGCCTATGCAATAGTAGTTGGTTCTGCTATAACAAGACCACAACTTATTGCTAAAAGATTTGTCCTTGGTATGAAAGGACTTCCATTCTTTGAATAAGATGGAAAAGAGAACTAAGGCCATTATATATCTAATAATAACTGCAGTACTTTGGAGTTTAGGTGGGGTACTTATAAAGTCTGTTAGGTGGAATCCCATAGCCATAGCTGGAGCTAGAAGTGCTATATCATCTCTACTTATACTGGCATACATAAGAAAACCCAAATTTACCTGGTCTTCTGATCAAGTATTGGCAGCCATCTTTTATGCAGGGACTGTTATACTATTTGTCACTGCAAACAAACTTACAACAGCGGCGAATGCAATACTTCTACAATATGGAGCACCTATATATGTAGCGATACTTGGTTCTATTATCCTAAAAGAAAAGGCAACAATATCTGATTGGATAACAATTGCAGTTGTAATCTTTGGTATGTTTCTTTTCTTTCTTGATAAACTACAGCCTGGAAGTTTGCTAGGGAATATTGTAGCTATACTAAGCGGAGTAGCATTTGCACTATATATAATCTTTATGAGAAAACAAAAAGACGAATCTCCAATAGAATCTACACTCCTAGGGAATATTCTAACGGCAATAATTGGATTACCGTTTATGCTTAGTTCTAGTCCAACAGGGTCTAGCTGGATAGGAATAATACTACTTGGGACTGTCCAGCTAGGTCTATCCTATATACTCTATTCCATAGCAATAAAGGAAGTTACTGCATTAGAAGCGATATTAATACCTATCATTGAACCCATACTAAATCCAATATGGGTCTTCCTAGCTATAGGAGAAGCTCCAGGGAAATGGGCTTTTATAGGCGGTGCAATAATATTAGCCTCCGTTACTCTAAGATATTCTATACCGGCGATCAAAAAAGCTAAGGCATAAAGACTATTGATATTTGAAGAAGATTATAAGAAAGATGGTGTGTGTAGGGAGTATAGTTTTAAAGGATGACAAAATTTTATTTGTAAGGCAGGCAAAGGGCCATCCCTTAGAGGGACAGTGGAGTATACCATGGGGAACAGTAGAAGAAGATGAATATCCAGAAGAGGCAATTGTAAGGGAGACAAAAGAGGAAAGTAATATTGATGTTGAAGTGAAAGGACTTATAGGAATTCAGAATCTTCCGGAGAAGGGATGGATAGGAATTATATTTCTCTGCAGACCTCTAAGTGATAATCCTAAGCCTGATGGGGTTGAAGTAGATAGAGTTGCCTACTTATCATTAAAAGATATAGAAATTTTTGAAGAACCAATAGAGCCTTGGTGTAAATGGCTGGCAGAAAAGGTCTTAAAGGGTAATTATTCAATAATTCCTCCAGAAGCTAATAATCCATATAAACCATTATTAGGATTTCTCTAAGGTGTGTCCAATTTATTAAGTCTCTGCTTATAGCATGTCTCCAATGCATCGGTCCCCAAACAGTAGAAAAAGGATGATACTGATAGAATAGATGATAAAAACCATCCACATAAACCAAACCATTTGGATCATTCATCCACCCTTTTGGAGGGGTGAAATGAAGCCTAGGACGATGTGGTTTTCTCATAGCTTATTCCATTTTATAAGCAACTTCTAATAGGAATCTTTTAAAATCCTCTATCTCTTTTCTAAAGGACTTATAAGTATTTTCTAGGTTATCAAACAATGGTTTCATTCTTTCCCAATCTAAAAGATAACCATAAACATTCCTAAAAATATGTCTAAATCTCAAATATTCCTCAAGTTGATTTTTAAGTTCTATAGAGATTACTGAAGGGCGAACATTTGGAATAGATATAGACATCCTAGTCAGGAGCCTTTTATGCCAATCAAAGCTATCAGGAATTTTATTACCGTTTATATCGCTACTTATCAATTCAAATATATCTTCAATATTTGTATAAAAATCATGGATAAGACTTCCTAAGGCTCTTAAAGAGAACCTATCTGGTTTTCTATAAGAGAATTCCATACGTTTCTCTACCGCTTCATTTAAAATTATATCCAAAGACTTAAGTAGATTATCTATTTCAGCTATAGTTGATAAAATTTCTTCTCTATTCTTCATACAATATAACCCCGTTTCTTAAAATAGAGTCCTTCAGTGTTTCAGGACAATCTTTGAGGTCTATTATATCTACTTCGAACTCGCTCAACCTATTTATCTCAGCTAGTATATGAAAGTACTTATCTTTAGGGATTGGCTCAACTGCAAGGTCTATATCGGAGGTAAGCTTAAATACTTTTAAACCCTTTAAATAAAGAGCCAAAGAACCAAAAAGATATACCCTTTTTACCTCATACTTATCAACTAAGACTTTAGTAAGATAATAGGCAGTATCTAGAGCTTTCCTAGCCAATACCTTCTCCTTTTCTCTTTCAAGCTCTAGTCTCTTTTTCCATGCAGATACATACTGTTCAATATAATAAGTCTTCATAAGGTTCCTCTAAAGAAATTATAACATATTACTTTACTTCATAGTTTAAAAAACTGTAAATTTTTAGAAATTCTAGAAACTCTTACTCACACCCCCTATACTTTATTCAGTAGGAGTTTAAAGATAATAAAAGAAGCCATATTACAGCAAAAAGGGAAAAGGGGGTTATCAGTTCAGGAGATTATATACCTCGAGAGAGGTTAGATATTGCTCGAAAATTCCTAGATACAGACCTAATCTCTATTTAGGTATCAGTATTATACGATCTTTTGTCCAATTATCTCTATACCAAGTAGAAGCCTCAAAAGTATCTCCTAGCTCTTCCATCCTCTTTTTTAATAAATCTCTAAAATAATCTAGTATATCCCTATATCTCAAATCTTCAACTAGATTCCTCATTTGATAAGGATCCTCTACGTTGTCAAATAAGAACTCTTTACCATCGACCCGATATACTGCATAGGTATAACGTTTGTTCCTTAAAGCTCGCCATTCATGTCCGTCTTCCCAATCCGCAACAGCACCAGTACCCATCATAAATGCAGCCTCAGGCTCAGGACCTTCTTCTCCAAGAATACAATGCGCTAAATTCATACCTTCTACCTCTTCAGGTATTGGAAGGTTCATTAGAGATAACAGAGTCGGCATAATATCTGGAGTGTTAAGACATACATCACTAATATAACCTGAAGGAAGTTTCTGAGGCCAGCGAATTATGAACGGGACTCTAACAGCTTCATCATAAAAGATGTTCTTTGCCCTTCTACCATGAGCCCCAAACATTTCTCCATGATCAGATGTAAATACAAAGATAGTATTACCTCTTAATCCTAACTCGTCTATAGCCTTCAATAATCTACCTAGGTTCCAATCTAAATTTGCAACCATAGCATAGTATACTTTAATCCATTCAGGTAGCATCTCTCGTTCCCATGAAGCAAGTCTTCCCCAAGCGTCGGCGTAAGGATCGTTCTCCTCCTTATAGTTTGGGGATAAAGTAAACTCAACATCCTTAAACATCTCAAGATATTCTTTAGGTACATTATCATAAGACCAAGGATCATGGGGAGTGCCATATGATAAAAATAAAGCAAATGGTTTACCAGATGAAGAATAATTTCTAAGAACTTCTATAGCAATATTTGTTTGTCCATCAGGTTCATAACCTTCTATAAAAATCTTCTCAGGACTATTAGTATGATAGTACCCCTGATAATACTCGTGGTGGAAATTATACGCAGCCCAGAAACCATCAAAACCAAGTCTGTAAGGTCCTGGAGGAACAAAGGAATTCTTAGGGTCATAATGGTTTCCTAATTGATTAGCCCATAAGTGCCACTTCCCTATATATGCAGTTTCATACCCATTCTCAGTTAAAATATGAGCAAAACATCTATGATTTGGATTTATCCTAAGCTCATTTATCACCATTCCAGTACTTGTAGTATACTTGCCTGTGAACAAACTCGCCCTATAGGGGGCACACACTGGATGTCCTGAAACTGCGTTAGTAAGGGTTACTCCCTCTTTAGCTAGCTTATCAATATTAGGCGTCTTGGCTTTACTATTTCCTGTAAAACCGCATGCATCATACCTTAATTGATCGGCAAAGACATAAACTAAGTTAGGTCTACGCATAAATAGTTGCCTCCTTCTTAACTCTAAGTTTATTTTTTATTTTAGAAATTGGAAGGGAGAAACCTATGTAAAAAGGCTTCCCCCTAAAAATCAGAACATTATCTTCCAACTTCTCCTATAGGTCTAGTTAAAATATCATTTACATATACTTCTAGATCATTAAGAGCCTGAGCTACAGTTTTTTGTCTATTATATACTGCGTTAATCTCTTGTCCCATCCTACTCTGTATAGGTAGAAACTGTTCTACCTGAGGTAACCAAGCTAAATAGTTTGCTTGAAAAATAAATGCCTGATGCTTTTGTGACTTTTTAAAGGTCTCGCTATTTATAACGGATTTCCTGGTCGGACAATTCCCTGCATTCATAGTCCACTTAATCTGATTAGTAGTAAGCCACTCTATAAATTTACCTGCAGCTTCTATCTTATCCCTACTTTTCTTCTTAGGAAGAACAAGAAGATGTGAAGCTCCCATAACAGCTTTCTTAGGTCCAATAAATGGAAATGGAGCTGTCATATAATTTAGATCTTTTTGCTCTTCAAAACCACGTCTCATCCAAGTCCCTGATATAGTCATAGAACATTTACCAGTGCGGAATGCGGTAGCAGCATCAATAGCTGTTGGAGGAATAAGATCAGCGTTTTGCATATCTACAAAAAATTGTAGTGCCTTTACACCGGCTTCTGAATTAAAAGCGGCTTTAGTGCTATCTTTAGTTAAGAATGTTCCACCAAACTGATATAAAAGAGAATACCAATATCTCCATAGATCTCCGCTAATAGGAGCAAACCCCCATCTAGTTATCTCTCCTTTATCATCCTTTACTATTAACTTTCTTGAGGCATCTATAAAGTTATCTCTGCTTAAAAATACCTTATTAGGATCAAGCCCAGCGGATTTAAAGTGATCCACATTATAGTAAACACCGAGAGTGAGAAGATCAAGGGGAAGTCCATATGTCACGCCTTTATATTTACCTGCTAAAAGAGGGTATTCTAAGAAATCCCCCTTATTGACTCCACCTTTCTCTAAAGTTTTAGGACTTAGCGGAAATAATCTATTATACTTTGCAAAAACAAGCAAATTCCAACTATGACATATAGCTACATCAGGAGCAGTTCCAGTCTGAATAGAGAGTAGTAACTTGTTATAATATGGGTCTCCCCAAGGGAGTATCTGCATCCTCACTTCAATTTCATTCTGGGATGCATTAAACTCTTTTACTAATTCTTCCATTACTTGACCGTCTGGTCCAGTAAAAAGGTTCCAAAAGTCTATAACTGTTTTCCCGTACGCTATTATGGGTAAAGCACTAAAAAACATCACTAATAAAACAATCAAGGCCTTTTTCACTTTTAGATCCTCCTTTCTTTACTAGTTTTTAATAAATTCCGAGACTGCCATTTCTCTACAGTCCCCCCTTAAAGTCACTAGATATTCTTCTTCAAAATAACTCCTCTTACAAATTATCACCTCCGTAACTAGGTTCTACTTACAGGATTTTTAACATCCTCCACAATAATGCTACTAATGTGGGGGATAGTTTATCGCTAGAGAATACCTTAAAAGTAGTTAATATAGTCTTTCCCTTCCCTTCTTTAGTCTCGACAATAAAGTTCATAGGGTTTGTTATCCAACCTATTATCATTCCACTTAATGTAGATTTTCCAAAATCCACATCCCCAGCTAGGAATATATTAGGCATATCATCTATAAATCTGTAGTCTAAGAATAGAGGGAATGTATTCCCTGCCAATTTAGGTGAAATTATACCAAGACCATTTACCCAGTTTCCTTCGAGAGAGCCTGAGCGTCTTAAAGCAATATAATTAGAGAAACTCATATACTCATAGGCAGAGTCTATTATTGCCTTTTTGCCTTGCTTTATATAGGCTTCTAGATTTTTATCTACTACATTAGAACATATAATATCGGCTTCTTTTATATCATAAAGTTTGACCCCTAAAGACTTAAGTATGGCTTTTGATTTTTCATCATATCCAGCAAGCTTCAAGCTTACATTCTTTATAAGGTCTTTAGGAACGATAAAAAGGTCAATAGAATTTTGACTTATCAGTTTACCATCTGCAATGAGTCTCAAAGAAATAGTAAGATTTTTGGGTTCTTTGACAATAGGTATCTTGAATTTAATATCTCCAATCTCATTAAGTCCATGATGGACCTTTATGTTTTCTAAACTATCTGCAATACCTGTTCCTATCAATTGCCATTTAAGAGTCATTTTGTCATATTGTTTATTTGAAAGATGTGAGAATAATATCGGGATACTTATATTTTCTCCACTCCAAACTCCAGTAGGTCTTTCTTTAGGAAAGACTAAGTCTAGGCTATTTATATTCTTTAAGTCATTAAAATAGCTCTTCTTTCCTCTTGTTATATCCAATAGACCATTACATTCCCAGTATAGGTCTGTAAACTCTGTAATAATATAGCCTTTAATATCTGGATGTTTTCTTATCTCCTCTATCTGAAATCTCAACGCCTGGTATTGAAGCTCCTGAAAACTTCGAGCAAAGCTAGATGGAGAAAATATCTTGTTTAAGCCATAATCTTTAAATCTCTCCTCTACCCCTAGAGGACTAGTGCCGTTATCAACATTACCTTGAGCAAACCACCAAGGGTTACCTTTATAGTAAGCTTTCAGTTTAGAAAAATCTGGTAGTCCCCAATTCCCAAACTCAGAAATTACCAACGGCTCATTTCCTCTCCTATTATTGCCAGGTCCAAATGTCCAAGAGGGTCCCTTGGCATATTCAGAAATCCATGACTTCATAACTGAAAATCTATCCGGAAAGGCAAAGTAATTGTGAAAATCGTTTATATCAGTTTTTATATGGAAGTTATTACAACAAGGAGAATTGTCTACTACTAATCTTGTTGAGTCAAGAGCTTTCAGTTTGTCATACATATTCTTTAGCCACTCTCTATCATCATAATTACCTGGTAAATCTAATCCCCAGCTCTCATTTATAATAGTTCTTATAATTACAGATGGATGGTTATAATCATAAGCCACCATTTCTTCTAGTAATTTTTCTCCTCTAGCTTTTGCTTTTGGTGTTGATCTATCCCAATTTGGCATATCATACCATACTAATATACCTAATCTGTCAGTCCATTTTAGATACCAAGGGTGAGGTACTTTAATATGGTATCTAAGACAGTTAAGTCCCATCTCCTTAGCAAGTATAAGCTGGTCTCTAACAAATTCTTCGCTTGGCGGTATATAATGCGTATCTGGATAGAAATCTTGATCTAATGCTCCCATAAGGTAGATAGGCTTATTATTTAAAAAAATCTTTTTATCTTTTACTTCAATCTTTCTCATACCGAAATATTTAGTGAATTTATCTATTAGTTTATCTTTATATAAGATGGAAGCTTCTAATTTATAAAGTTTCGGATTATCGATATCCCAAAGTATAGGGCTTTGTATAGGAATGTTTCTATTAATTTCTTCTGTAAGAGGGTATCTATACTCTCCTATCTTTTGCCCTGTTGGATTGTATATCCTAAAAAGAATAACTTTATCCTTACTAACCCCTGAAGTCTCTCCTTTTATATTAATCTGTGAGTTATCAATGTCTGAAGTTATATAGATATTTTTTATGTAATCTTTTAAAACCTTAATTATAAATACATCTCCCAAGATTCCACCAGCTGTACCATACCAAGTTTGCTTACCATGAGGGATTTCTGAAAAGGGATAATTTGGGTCATTGTCTGAAGGTAATAATACCTTTACTATTAACTCGTTGTTATTCTTCAATTTATTTGTAATTTCGAAACTAAAGGGAGTGTAACCTCCTTCATGAGAACCAATCAATTGCCCATTCAGCCATACCTCAGAATAATAATTCACTGGACCAAAGTATAAGTAATAGACTGAGTTGGTAGAGATTTCTTTTATATCAAACTTCTTTCGGTAGTAAAATTCCCCTCTATAGTCTCTTAATTCTGGCACCTCTATACCTATACAGCCAGGGACATTAACTTTATAAGCTTTGGAGAATTTATTATCTAAAGATAGATCCCATTTCCCTGATAAATCATATCTTTCTCTAGGATTAATTTCCTCATCTGAAGGCATAACAGTATTACATAATGCTATACTCACCCCTAGTAAAATTAGAATACTAGAAACAGTAATAATAAATAGTTTTTTACATATAACCATAATTATCTATCCCTTTAATCCACTAGTAAGCATTCCTTTAACTATCATTCTCTGAGTAAAGAAATAAACTACCAAAGTTGGAGCTGCCCCTGTAAATGCAGCTGCCATAACTGTCCCCATCTCCCAATTACCATAAGCAGTCCTAAAAAGTTGTAAAGCTACTGGGAGGGTCATTTTAGTTGGATCATTTAGTGTTAAAAGTGGCCAAAGAAAATCATTCCAGGAAGATAAGAATGTAAATAATGATAAAGTAGCTAATGCTGGCCTAGTTAGAGGAAACACTATCGTCCAAAATGTTCTAAATCTGGAACAACCATCAATAAGGGCGGCTTCCTCTAATTCCCTTGGAATAGAAAGCATAAATTGTCTGAGCATAAATACTCCATATGAGCTAGATAATGCTGGAAAAACTAAACACCAATAAGTGTTTAACAAGGAAAGCTTCCAAAACATCATAAATCTAGGGACTAAAACTGTATAGATAGGAATAAAAAGACTTCCTATAACTATAGCAAAGACTATGGATTTACCCTTAAATTCCATTCTTGCTAAAGGATATGCTGCTAAACTATCTATTATTAAAGTCAAGAAAATGGTTATAGCAGAGACCATAGTGCTATTTATAAAGGCTACCCCTATATTAGCCCCTCTCCCTGAGGTAAGAACAGTAATGTAATTTTCTATAGTCGCTGGATTAGGAATCCAAGTAATAGGATAACTATATGTATTCTCGTTCAACTTTAATGAAGTAGAAAGACACCATAAAATTGGAACTAGCCATAAGATGGAAAGAGCTATAAGAAATATAAAACCTAAGCCATATAGAATTTTATACTTAATTTCACTTCCCATAATTGCTCCCTCCTAATATTCTACCCTTCCACTTAAGTATTTAAACTGAATTATAGTAAAGAACATAATTATTAAAAAGAGTATCCAAGACATTGCAGCAGCTTCACCTAATCTAAACCAAGAAAAACCAACCTCATAAAGATGCTGCATGGCCACTCTTGTGGAATAGCCTGGACCTCCTCCAGTAATCATCGTAACTTCACCAAAAATCTGAAAACCAGCTACTAATTGGGATACACCAACAAATAACAAAATAGGTTTAAGTAATGGAAGGGTAATATACCTGAATAAATTCCACTTACTAGCACCATCTATTATAGCAGCCTCATAATATTCTTGAGGTATATCCTGCAGTCCAGCTAAAAATGGTAACATGACTGAACCCAGCCTACCCCAGAGAGACACCATAACAATAACCATCATAGCAGAGAAAGGATGATATATCCATTCCTGTTTAGGAAGGCCTAAATTCATTAAATAATAGTTAATCATTCCTATTTCTCTATCTAATATCCATGTCCAAAGGAGTGCTATAGAAGCCACATTTATTACAAAAGGCGCTGACAAAGCCGTTCTAAAGAACATTCTGCCCTTAATAGGAGCATTTACTATTATAGCAAAAAGTAATCCGCTTCCAAGTAAAACTGGAACTGCTAGTCCTACATATTTAAATGTATTTCCCAAACTTACTAAAAATAAGTCTCCTGGTCTAAGAAGATTCAGATAATTTCTCAAACCTACATTATTCACCCTTTCGCTAAGCAATGTATAATTAGTAAAGCTTATATATAGTCCCTGAATCATAGGATAAACCATAAAGAATAGAAAAAAGAGTAAAAAGGGGGACAAAAACAACCATGGTATTAGCGGACTCTTATCCGAGAGAATCTTTAAAGGCTTCCTGTCATGCATCTTATTCTATCCTCCAAGATAAATTTTTATAGAAGGTCAGAGAAGTATGTCTACTCCCCTGACCTTCAAATAGATATACTTATTTACCAACTTCTCCTATAGGTCTAGTTAAAATATCGTTAACAAATGTTTCTAGATCTTTCAATGCCTGTGTTACAGTCTTCTGCTTGTTATATACAGCATTTAGTTCTTGGCCAGATCTACTCTCTATAGACATAGCTTGCTCCACATGGGGCTGCCATACTAGATAATTTAACTCTGCAACAAAAGCTTGTTGTTTAGTTAACTTTTTAAAAGCGTCGCTATTTATGACAGATTTTCTCGTTGGACAATGTCCAGCTTTTGAAGACCACTCAATCTGATTAGCTGTAAGCCATTCTATAAACTTAGTTGCTGCTTCTAATTTATCCCTAGACTTTTTCTTTGGTAACACCAACAGGTGAGAAGCAGACCATGCTGCCATCTTAGCACCAATCTTAGGGAAAGGAATAGTCATATAGTTTAAATCTTTCTGTTCATCAAATCCCGGAATCATCCAGGTCCCAGCTATAGTCATAGAACACTTACCAGTTCTAAATGGAGTTCCTGCATCTGTCATGGTTGGAGGAATAAGGCCTTCGCTCTGTAAATCAACAAAGAACTGTAAAGCTTTTATACCTGCTTCAGAATTAAATGTTGCCTTAGTCTGATCTTTTGTTAGATATGTTCCCCCAAACTGATGGAGAAGAGTATACCATTCACGCCATATACTTCCATGCATAGTCGGCATAAATCCCCATCGAACTACTTGTCCCTTATCATCCTTTATCAGTAATTTCTTTGCAGCATCTATAAGATTATCCTTACTTAGTATTACCTTATTAGGATCAATCCCCGCAGCTTTAAGATGATCTACATTATAGTATAAAGCATATGGATGGACATCAAGAGGAAGACCATATGTTACACCTTTATATTTACCAGCAGTGAGGGGATATTCCATAAAATCTCCCTTAGTAACTCCACCCTTTTCTAGAGTCTTAGGGCTCATGGGGAAAAGTCTACCATACTTTGCAAATATTGGGAGGTTCCAGTCATGGCATATTGCTACATCAGGAGCTGTTCCAGTTTGTATAGAAAGAAGCAATTTATTATAGTAAGGATCACCCCAGGGCAATATCTGCATCCTAACTTCAATTTCATTCTGAGAAGCATTAAACTGCTTTACCATACCCTCCATAATTTGTCCATCAGGTCCAGTAAAGAGATTCCAAAAGTCTATAACAGTTTTACCATACACTGTCATAGGCAATATACTTAAAAGACCTACTAATAACACACTCAAAATTCTCTTCATTTTAATAACCTCCTTTTCCTGGATTTTATAAACTCTGATACTCTAGACTTCTCACTACCTTTATCTACTCCCCTTAAACTAAATTAATTTAAGATAAGCTCAAAATATTCTCTAAATTCTCACCTCCCTCCTACCATCTGACCTAGTAACGCCCTCATTACTGGAGAGCTAGAGAGTCTATCTATAATGGGGAAGGTATGGAGGATGATACTACCATTTCCTAACGGGATATCTACCATAAAATTCATAGGATAATAGAGCCAACCAATAATCATTCCCACCAGAGTTCTTGAACTAAAGTTAAATTCTCCATAAAGATAGTTAATAGGTGAGTCATTAATAAATCTATAGTCCATTATCTTTTCTTTAAAGGTCCTTCCTCCTATCTTTGGATTAAATATACCTAATCCGCCCACCCATCTTGCCTCAGTAATACCCTTACGTCTTTCTAAAACATAACCGAATCTAGAAAACTTGGTATCACCAGAAAGCTCAAGGATAACCGTCTTACCATCTTTGGCTAATCTTTCTAACTCCTCACTAAAGGATGAGGCATAAATGATATTAGTTTCTGTAATTTCACAGGGAATAATACCAGCATCTTCGAGGGGTTTTCTAAGCGCATTATCTAAAACCCCTATCCCCAGTTTAATTAAATTTTTAGGAACCACAAATATTGGAATAGTATTCTCATTTATTATCCTATTTCTAGAGGTGGCTCTTAAAGTAATTTTAAAAGTTTTAGGCTCAGAAATTACTGGAGCTTGAAATTCAATGTTACCTACTTCAGTTAGTCCATACGGTATTTGAGCTAAAGTTATACCTTCCTTTAATTCTGTACCTTCTATACCCCATACAATCTTAACATTATCTAAGTCCTCATTAGATAGATGAGAAAAAAGTATAGGTATACTTATATTTTCTCCACTCCAAACTCCAGTAGGTCTTTCTTTAGGAAAGACTAAGTCTAGGCTATTTATATTCTTTAAGTCATTAAAATAGCTCTTCTTTCCTCTTGTTATATCCAATAGACCATTACATTCCCAGTATAGGTCTGTAAACTCTGTAATAATATAGCCTTTAATATCTGGATGTTTTCTTATCTCCTCTATCTGAAATCTCAACGCTTGATGCTGAAGCTCCTGAAAGGTTTCGCTCAAGTTTTCTATAGTATCAAAGACTTTATCTAATCCATACTGCCAAAATCTTTCTTCAACCCCTAGAGGTTTTGTGGCAGTAGTGGTATCTCTCTGCTGGAACCACCATGGGTCTCCTCCATACTGAGCCCTCAGCTTTGTAATATTGGGCAATCCCCAGTTACCAAACTCGGAAACTACTAGAGGTTCATCCCCTCTTCTTTCACCATCCGGAGCAAATGTCCATGATGGATGTTTAGAAAAATCGGCAACCCATTTCTGCATTTCTTTGAATTTATCAGGGAAAGCAAAATAGTTATGGAAATCTTCGATATCTGTTTTAACATGAAAATTAGGGAAACAGGCAGAGTTATCTACTACTATTCTCGTTGGGTCTTTTTTCTTAAACCACTCATAAGTCCTTTTAAGCCATTCTCTATCTTCTCCACTATTAACTAAATCTAAGCCCCAATTTTCATTTATTATTGTCCTTATTATCACTGAAGGATGATTGAAATCATATTCAATCATCTCTTCTAAAAGTTTTTCTCCTCTTGACCTGGAGGCCAAGGTAGACCTATTCCAATTAGGAAGGTCATACCATACTAATATACCTAATCTGTCAGTCCATTTTAGATACCAAGGATGAGGAACTTTTATATGGTATCTAAGACAGTTAAGTCCCATCTCTTTAGCAAGTATAAGCTGGTCTCTGACAAATTCTTCGCTTGGCGGATTGTAGTGAGTGAATGGATAGAAGTCCTGGTCTAACGCTCCTATAAGATAAACTGGTCTATTATTTAAAAGGATATTCTCATCTTTTATCTCTACTTTTCTCATCCCAAAAGTCTCTTCAAGTTCATCATAAACTTTATTCTTATCCCTTATACCAACCTTTAGGGTGTATAGATTAGGATTATCTACATCCCATAGGATAGGATCTTTTATATCTAACTCCACTAGATTTTCCTTTTTTAGAGGGGTCTCTATCCCACTTATCTCTTTTCCTTTTGGATCAATAATAGTCATATAGAGTCTATAAGTATCTTCCTTGTCTATCTCAGTAGTTAATGTAATACGAACTTTACTGTTATCCACATCTGGGGTTATCTTGATACTCTTTACATAGTTTAATCCTGTCTGTATTAATTTCACCTCTTGCCATATACCTCCAGCCATACCATACCATTGAGTTTCCTGCTTACCATGTGGAATTTCAGAAAAAGGATAGTTAGGATCAGCTTCACCTGGTATTATCACTTTTACTAAGAGTCTACTCTTAGGTTTTATGACTGAGCTTACATCAAAAATAAACGGGGTATAGCCTCCTTCATGATTCCCTACCAAAGTATCATTAAGCCAAACCTCGGCATAATAATTAACTGCCCCGAAATACAGTAAATATCTGCTATCTTTATCTTTATCAATTTCAAACTCCTTTCTATACCAGACTACTCCCCTATAATCTCTTAGAGCAGGAATCTGATTACCTATACAATTGGGAACTTCTATAAAATAGGTCTGAGTTGGATTGAACCTCTTATCTAGACTTAACTCCCATATACCATTTAGGTCTATAACTTTTCTCATTTTCCCTCCTTACTTGAACTTATATTCACTGTGGCTATAGCTTCCAACTTGCGGCTCTAAGGGTGCTATCTCGACTTTTACCCCTTTTTTCTCAAAACCTCTTATTGTGTCTTTGGACGCTAATTCATCAGTGATAAGAATATCCACTTTGTTTATAGGACTCATAGGTATAAGTTTCTTTTGACCTAATTTTGTATGGTCTGCCAAGACTATTACGGTATGAGCAGAATTAATCATAGAGACGTATATGCTTACTTCGCTTGGATTTAAAGTTGTTAATCCTCCATCTACATCTACACCATCTACCCCTATAAAGCATTTATCTATAAAGATATTTCTAAAAAACTCTTCAGCCCTATCACCAAAAAGATTATAAGATCCTTCTCTTGAAAACCCACCGGGCATAGCGATTCTAACACCAAGTCTAAGCAGTAGATAGGCAATATTCACAGAGTTAGTAATTACTTGTACATTTGGGATTCCACCCAAAAGCTTGGCAAATTCATAAATAGTAGTTCCTCCACCTAGAGCGATTACATCGTTTGGTTTTACTAGAGTAATAGCAACTCTAGCTATAGCCCTTTTTTCATTGAGATTTTCTACACTCCTATCTTCAAAAGGAGGTTCCGGAGTAACAGGATGGGTAGATAAAGCAACTCCTCCCCATATCCTTGTTATAAGACGTTGCTTTTCTAAATCTTGTAAATCTTTCCTTAATGTAATTGGAGAAATATTTAAGATTTCTGCTAATTCATTTATAGATAAGGTACCTCTAGCCTCAAGTATATCTAAGATCTTTCTTCTTCTATTTATTTTAGCTATTGAATCCACAATTCTAAACCTCTCATATCTACTCGCTATGATTAATTATAAACTATATAAATCTAATTTGTCAATGGTATTAGAAAAAGTGATTTATAAAATACAAAAAGTGCTCTAAATTTGATATGCTCAAGATAATTAATCTCGAAAAGATTTGATATTAATAAAACAGTTACATCGTTTCTTCTTTTATATCTTTATATCTTTCCAGCTACCACTTCTAAACTTGGCAACGAGCCAACTTAACCTGAATAGCCAATCAAATATCATAACCAACCAGGCTCCAAAGAAGCCCATTCCAAAAGTATTAACGAAAAGATGTGCAAGGGGAAGCCTTACACACCATACTGCTACAGCAGTGGCATATAAGACAGTCTTGGTATCACCTGCTCCACGTAGAGCACCAGAAACAATGAAGGATATAGCCATTGGGATCTGCGAAAAGGCAACAACCTTTAATGCCTGAGAACCATAACTTATAACATCTACATTATTAGTATATATGCGCATAAAGAGTTCTGGAATAGAGAAGAAAAGGATGCCCATACCTCCCATAAAATAGATACCCAATCTTAAACAGGTATATGTTGCTACCTCTGCTCTATCTGGATTTTTGGCTCCAAGACTCTGACCTACTAAAGTTGTTGCTGCAGTAGCAAAAGCTAGTCCAGGCATAAAAGAAAGAGACTCTGCATTCATAGCTATGCTATGGGCTGCATATGGAATGGTCCCTAATAATGCTACTATCCTAGTGTAAAAGAGAAGGGCAACACTTAAAACTATTCTTTCAAGAGATGCAGGATAGGCAATATTAAGCAACTTTAGTATGAATTCTCTATCTAAACGAAGACAGTGCCTCAAATCTGTACTCATTGACGATTTTTTATTAAAGATTACAAGGACAAGTAAGATAGCTCCGATTAGTCTAGAGAATGTAGTGGCTATGGCAGCCCCTTCGACTCCAAGCATTGGAAAGCCTAATTTTCCATAAATCAATACATAGTTTCCAAAGATATTTATTATATTTACAAGGACATTAATGTACATAGGAGTCTTAGTATCTCCAGCACCCCTTAATGCCCCAACTATACCCATAGTGGCAGTCATAAATATAAGTCCAGGGATTATCCAGGATAGGTATATAGTTCCATACTTAATTACTTCATCTCTAGCCCCCATAAAGATGACGATATCTCTACATATAAAGAGTAAAGGAAGAAAGATTATTAGAGCAAGTAATGTAGATATAGTAAGTGATTGTCCAGTAATTATCCTAGCATTTTCTCTCTCGTCTGCTCCCACATACCTTGCCACTATAGCATTTGTTGCGATACTTATACCCATAAATATACCTTGGGCAAGGAAGAGAGGCTGCATACCTATCCCGGTAGATGCTACAGCAACAGGACCTAACCTACCAACCATAGCGGTATCCATTATCTGAGTCATAGTCCCTAAGAGGGACTCAGCAAAGGTAGGCCATGCAAGCCTCCATACCTCTCTAACTAAATTCTCGCTAGGCTTTGCTAAAACTACACCTTCTACTATTTCTAGGTCTTCTATTTTTGTCCGTAAAATTTTTGGTGCCAATTATATGCCCTTTCTACTTCTTCCGGAGGTATCTCTTCTGGCTTTCCTCTAAGAAGAGCTAAATGGATGGTCTTTGCTATATCTTCTAACATAACTGCAATCTTTAATGCCTCTGAAGGAGATTTTCCTATAGTGAATACCCCATGATTCTTTACTAAAACCGCTGGACTTTTTCCTATAACTCTCAATATTTCTCTTCCAATAGCATCACTACCAACAGGTGCATAGTCTGTGCAAGGGACGGGACCTCCAAAATCATCCGCCATAGCGGTAAGATAAACAGGGATAGGCTGGCCAAGGGCTGCAAAACTTGTCGCATAGTTAGAATGTGTATGAGTAATACCATTTACATCAGGTCTATGTCTGTATATATAAAGATGAGTAAGGGTATCCACCGATGGTTTATGTTTTCCTTCTACTACATTCCCATTCATATCAACGATAACCATATCTTCAGGTTTCATATCCCTATAGCTCATTCCGCTAGGCTTTATAACTACATAATTTGTCTCTGGATCCCTACCACTTACATTTCCACTAAACATAGTGACTAGCCTATTCCTTGCTAACTCAAGATTCATCTCACAAACTTCTTCTCTGAGTCTCTCTAACATCTCTTCACCTCTTGATTATCCTAACATCTTTTGGCTCTAGAGTTATCTCCTCTATATAGCCGGGGAATGACAACTTTATAGTCTCCGATTTATCGCTGTGGTTTAAAAGGAAAATAAATTTTGCACCATTATTACCTTCTCTTATAGTCACTTCCACATTCTTAGGTCCCATAGCTATAATATCTATCTTGCTCCTTGTTATAAGCCAGAACAAAAGAAACTCTACGTATTCTATATCAACATCTGCTCCAACATAAATTGATTCTCCACTGCCGAATCTATTTATTGTCACTGCAGGTTTCCCTGCAAATGGTCCATCTTCATATAATGCTATTACTTCTGCATTCTTAGGATTAACAAATTCGCATATAGCTTTACATGTAAATCTCTCCGGTCCTATACCTTTTATATGGTATCTCTCATCTGGAGGCATAGAATAGTACTCCTCTATCTCTATACCCAGTAATTCTGATAGTTCTCCTGGCAAGGTCTTGTCAGTAACTACATTATTCCAATCTTTCACTCCAGACCTAAGTGTAACCACTAATGTACCACCATTCTTTACATATCTCTCTAGATTCTCCTTAATCTCTGAAGTCATAAGGTACAGGCTAGGAGCTATAACTAATTTATATCTAGATAGATCCGCTAATGGATGGACAATATCAACAGGTACATGCTGATTAAATAGACCTGTGTAGTACTTCTGTATCTGTTCCATATAACTGAAATCAGGATTATTTGGTTGTATTTCTAATGCCCATCTTATATCATAAGAATATACAATAGCGGTCTCTGCCTTATAGATAGACCCTTCTAATTCAGTAAGATTTTTAAGCTCTTTCCCCATCCTTTTTACTTCTTCGTATCTTCTCCGAGGAATCCCATCGTGGTCTAATATACCATGCCAATACTCCTCTGTTCCAAATCTACAAGTTCTCCATCTGAAATAGACTATTGCATCTGCACCATGAGCTATACCTTGATAAGACCATAGTCTAATCTCTCCAGGTAAAGGATGCGGACCAAATATTTCCCATCCAGCTGCTCCGCTCTGCTCCTCCATCACCCAGAATGGCTTACCTCTATTAACCCCTCTCATTACATCGTGAGAAAGGGCTATTCTTGAAGGATCCGGATTTTCTCTAAATCTTGGATAATTATCCCAAGAGATGAAGTCTAAAGATTCCGCCAGCTTGTAATAATCTAATCCTCCAAAGAGCCCCATAAGATTATGAGTTACAAACTTATCAGGACAGATCTTCTTTAAGATTTCAACCTGGAAGTTCTGATACTCTATAGTAGAGTCAGAGACAAAGCGTAAGAAGTCTAAAAGAAGACTAGGATTATGAGAACCAACGGTTCTTTTAGGAATTATAATCTCATCCCAATCAGTATAAGTCTGACTCCAAAAAATGGTTCCCCAAGATCTATTTAGGTTCTCAAGTGTTCCATATTTTTTCTTTACCCATTCCCTAAATTTTGTAAGGCAGTTGTCACAGTAGCATCTATTACTCTCATGACAGCCCAATTCATTATCAATCTGCCAGCCAATAACATTATAATTATCTTTATAATGCTCAGCCATAGCAGTTACTATCTTTCTTGTAAGTTCTCTATATTCAGGACTGTTATAACAATAATGCCTCCTTCCTCCAGGACCCATTATATGTCCATCTTTGTCTCTAGGAAGAACCTGTGGATATCTCTTGACTAGCCACATAGGAGGGCTAGCAGTAGGCGTACCAAGCACAACCTTTATACCATGTCTACTTAATATATCTATGACCTTATCAAGCCAAGAGAAGTCATAATGTCCTTCTTTTGGTTCTAGTTTAACCCATGCAAATTCTGCAAGTCTGACAACATTAATACCTGCCGACTCCATAAGGCTAGCATCTATCTCCCATCTTTCCTCTGGCCAGTGTTCTGGATAATAATCAACTCCATAATACATAACTCTTCCCTCCTCTATGTCCCAGGAGCTCTCCACATAGGCTTTAGCAATCCCTCATCTACAAGTTGAAGCATCCTAGGATATATCTCTCTCCACTTTTTATAGTACTTCTGATAAGCCTTATGATTCTCTATATTGGGTTCATATATTCTTTCAAACCTCACCAATTTTTCTACCGCCTCTTGTAAATCTTTATAAACACCCATAGCAACACCAACTACCATAGCTGAACCTAACGATGTTGCCTCTTTAACTACCGGGACCTTAATTCTTACCCCATATACATCAGCCATAATCTGGGGCCAAAGAAAACCTTTAGAAGAACCTCCACAAAATACTATCTCTTCTGCTGGAGTATTGGTAAGTTCTAACAAAATTTGGTAGTTTCCATACGAAACATATGCAGCATTTTCTTCTAAAGCTCTATAACACTCTTTCTTACCAGAAGTCTGGGGGGAGAGTATATCAAACTGTAAGAAAGAAGGTGCCGCATGCTTCCATCTTCTAGCATTCATAACATCGGAGAAGATAGCAATAATACCGTTAGATCCAGGAGGTGCCTGCTCGGCGAGTTTTTCCAAGAGATAATACGGATCAACTCCCATCTGTTTAGCCATCTCCTTTTCCAATTGACAGAAGGCGTCTCTAAACCAGCGTGTAGAAAAGCCGTGATAGAAACCAATCCCTTCCGTCATCCAAAAACCAGGCATACTGTGGCATAATGTCCTTACTCTAAATTTTGGGTCTATGAGGGGCTTGTCAGTAACTACAGCGGTCTGCCACTGAGTTCCTCCAACTATTACATACCTATTGTTTTCAACTGCGCTAACACCAATTAAGGCAAGCTGAGTATCTGCTCCACCAGTAACTACAGGGGTTCCAGGTAGTAAACCGGTATCCTTAGCTGCCTGTTCAGTTACTTCACCTATAATAGTTCCAGACTCGTATACTGGAGGGAATATATCTTTACTCAAGCCTACCATGTCTATAATCTCATCAGACCAGGTTCTTTTTGCTAAGTCAAACATACCAGAACTAGAGCCGATTGATGGATCTGTAATGATCTTACCTGAAAGTTTGTAGAGAACCCAGTCACTTAGCATATTCATATGCCCTATCCTGTTAAAGATTTCAGGCTGATGTTTCTTCAACCATAGGAATCTAGGAGGGTCTATAATATTTACCCAATCTCCACCGATTTTGAAGATTTTTTCTGCTGCTCCTGAATTTATAAGTTCTACAGCTTCATCTACTGCCCTTGCATCAAGATTTGTACATGCCCAGATTTCGTTTCCTTCTTTGTCATAAAGGACCATCCCTTCTCTCATACTACTTGCCGTTATAGCTAGCACCTCTTCTGATTTTATCCCTGCTCTAGCCATAGCGTTTTTAATAGTTCTACAGAGAATCTCCCACGCCTCTTTAGTATCAAACTCTTGAGAGCCTGGATATTCTGGAATTTCTTTCGGGATCCACTCTTCCTGAGCTTGGGCTATCTGATTCCCTTCTAAGTCAAAGATAAGACACCTTCCACTACCAGTCCCCGCATCTAGGGTAACAATATACTTCCCTTTCATTTTTTACACCTCTCTTCTTAATAAGATTTCGGATAAATTATAGCAAAAAGATTAGAAAGAGACTACTCTAGGGCACATCGGATCGGGAGAATAGATATTATTACTGAGGAACTTTGCCCTAGCATAGCATCCTCCATAACATAATTCTTTAATTGAACAACTATTACAAGGGGGAGATTCAACAGTTTTTAATAATCCAAGAGCCAATTCACTACCTATTAACTTTCTCCAAACCTTAGCGACACCCTCCCTAATATTCCCAAAGGATACATCTACTGTATCGCAGACCAAGACATCTCCAGTAGGGGTAATATCCATCTCATCCATAGTTCTACATCCAAAGAAGGAGACATAGGGAGAATTTATTATTAATCCGGCAAAAGGTACACACCATACTTCAGTGCTAAATTTGATTGACTTCGCGGTATCTTCTATTCTGTAAAGTATTTCCATCAACTCTTCTTTACCAAGTATTATTTCCTTGGTAGCCCTTCCTACGGGAAGTACAGGTATTATACAAGCCTTAGAACTCCCTAACTCTTTAGATAGTGCTATATAATCTGTAACTTCACCAGCATTTATCTTACTGCATGCAAAAACAGTATAGAACTTGACATCAAAAGATTTGAATAATTCTACAGCTTTAAGTGCTTTGTCCCAGGTACCAATCCCTCTAATACTTTCATGGGTCTCTCTAGTAGCTCCATCTATACTTAGATATACTTCAACATTATTCTTTGCCAATACTTCAGCTATCTTTTTAGATACTAACGTACCATTAGTATTTATAGTTACCTTCTGTATCCCCCTCTTTCTAGCCTCCTCTAAAATAGTAAGAATATCTTCCCTCAAAAGGACTTCTCCACCAGTAAAATCTATCCTCTTTATCCCAAGCTCTATTAAATCATCTAAAGCCTTTATTATTTCACTCAGCTTTAATCCATTATTATCTCCAAACCTACCTGCTACATAACAGAATTTACATTTTAAGTTACATCTTTCATTTAAAAGCCAAATAATTCTATTGGGTTTCTTGGCAACAACATTGTCCTCTTTTACAGACATACATTGATTCCTCCTTCGATAGGAATTGCAAAAGTAAAATGTTTCTCCATCACTATATATAATATTATACTACTCTTTACGCAATATTATGGTAAAATATCCCTTAGTAAAAAATCTTGGAGGTGATAGGATATGGCTTATTTTGATATGCCACTAGAAAAGTTAAAAACTTACCTACCAGAAAGGTATGAAGAGCCAGACTTTGACTCTTTCTGGAGAGAGACCATAAAAGAGGCGGAGCAATATCCACTTAATCCCGTTTTTGAAAAGGTAGATTACTATTTGGATTCAGTAGAGACGTTTGATGTCACTTTTTCAGGATATAAGGGACAGAGGATAAAAGGCTGGTTAATAATACCAAAAGTAAGAACAAAGAAATTACCCTGTATAGTGGAGTTTATAGGGTACGGAGGAGGAAGAGGTTTTCCGTTTGATTGGTTACTGTGGAGTAATGCAGGATATGCC
>JBMFMV010000013.1:0-32153 GCA_049970495.1 bacterium | reverse complement strand
CTCTTGGAATCTATTAACAATCTCCTCTATCTTAGATTCTTCAAGGTCAGGATTTAATATACACATCAACTCGTACTGTTTCAAATTTAGCCTCTCCTCCTATAATATTAGGGATAAAGTAGGGTTTCCCCTACTTTATCTCAACAATAGCTCCAGCTTCTTCAAGCTTGGCTTTAATCTGTTCAGCTTCTTCTCTAGATATCTTCTCCTTAATAGCCTTAGGAGCAGAGTCTACAAGGTCTTTAGCCTCTTTAAGCCCTAGTCCTGTTAGCTCTCTTACAACCTTTATAACCTGTATCTTCTTGTCACCAGCTGAGGTGAGTATTACATCAAATTCTGTTTGTTCCTGAGGTTTTTCTTCTGCTACTGGAGCAGCAGCCACTGGAGCCATTGCTACTGGAGCAGCAGCCTGAACACCAAATTTCTCCTCTAGAGCCTTAACAAGCTCTGACAATTCTAATACACTCATCTGAGAGATGGCTTCTATAATTTCTTCCTTTGTCACTTTAATTTACCTCCTTCTTAAGATTTCTTCTCTTTGATATTATTTAGTACATAAAGAAGGTCCCTTATTGGTGCCTGTAAAACATTAATTAGACCTATAAGTGGACCTGCTATTCCACCTAAAACTCTTGCTATAAGAACCTCTTTAGGTGGAAGTTTACTCAATTCCTCAAGCTGAAGACCTTCGTATACACGACCCTCTAAATATATACCCTTTGGAATAAACTTATTATTATTCTTAGAAAAGCCTATTACTTCTTTTAGAAGTTCAATCTCATCCCCGTAGGAGAATATGAATATGTTAGGTCCCTCGAGGAGAGAGTTACTTCCATCAAATCTAATCCCTTTCTGTTTAAGGGCTATATTAAATAATGTATTCTTTATGACCTTAGCTTCCCCGCCCTTCTGTTTTATACTCCTCCTTAAGTTTTCGAAATCCTTTATAACAAGTCCTCTATTCTCCGCTATTATAAAAGCTTTAGCTTTATCAAGCTTTTCTAAGGTACTCTCTATTACGACTGCTTTTTCTTGTTTTAACGCCATAATTCCTCCTCCTATAAAATAACCCTTCCTAATCTTCCGGAAGGGTTATCCTTCCTCGGTAGGATATTAAGCCTTTCGGCACCTACTTTCTTAGGAAGCATTATTTTAAAAGCACTATATTCAACTGTATATTTTAAATTATAATGCACTCACCCTTGTAGCCCTAAGAGGATCAAGCTTTATGCCAGGGCTCATAGTGGTAGAAAGTGCTACACTTCTTACATACTGACCCTTAACTCCAGCAGGCTTTGCCCTAAGTACTGCATTCATTAAGGCATTAAAGTTCTCCTTTAATTTATCCTCTTCAAAAGACCTCTTACCTATAACAGTATGAATTATACCAAATCTGTCAACTCTAAACTCTACTCTACCCTGCTTCATCTCTTTTACCGTATTAGCTATATCCATGGTGACCGTTCCAACCTTGGGGTTTGGCATAAGTCCCCTAGGACCTAAAATCTTCCCTAGACGACCAACTAAGCCCATCATATCAGGGGTCGCTATAGCAACATCGAAATCAGTCCATCCTTCACTAATCTTCGCTACTAGGTCCTCAGCTCCAACATAATCTGCACCTGCATCTATAGCCTCCTGAGCCTTTTCCCCTCTAGCAAAGACCAGAACTCTTCGCTCCTTTCCAATCCCATGAGGAAGAACAACAGTACCTCTTACATTCTGTTCTGCGTGTCTTGGATCTACCCCTAACCTTATAGATACTTCAACTGATTCATCAAAGTTGGCATAACTTACCTTCTTTAAAAGAGCAATAGCTTCATCTAAATCGTATCTCTTCCTTCTATCTATAAGTTTAAGTGCTTCTAAATATTTCTTACCCCGCTTTGGCATATCGATCTCTCCTTAATCCTCTATAGTTACTCCCATACTTCTAGCTGTACCTGCTATAATTCTCATAGCAGCCTCCAAACTATCAGTATTTAGGTCTGGTAGTTTCTTCTGTGCAATCTCTCTAAGTTGGGCAGTTGTAAGTCTACCCACCTTATTCTTATTAGGCTCTCCAGAGCCTTTCTCTATACCTAAAGCCTTCTTTATCAGTTCAGAAGCAGGAGGAGTCTTAAGGACAAATGTAAAGCTTCTATCCTCATATATCGTTATCTCTACAGGAATAATCTCTCCTACCTGCCCAGAAGTCTGAGCATTATAAGACTTACAAAATTCCATTATATTAACCCCATACTGTCCTAGAGCAGGACCTATTGGGGGAGCTGGGGTTGCCTTACCTGCTGGAATCTGAAGTTTTACTATTCCTATTACCTTCTTAGGCATTCAAATACTACCTCCTTATACCTTCTCTACTTGATCCATCCTTAATTCTAAAGGTGTCTCTCTACCAAATATAGAGACTGTCACCTTTACTTTCTTTTTCTCAGGAATTATCTCCTCAATTGTTCCCGCAAAATCCTCAAAAGGTCCATACTTTATTCTAACTACGTCTCCTACCCTAAGAGAAGACCTATACTGAGTATCTTCCCACTTGATCCTCTTAAGGATAGTCTCCAATTCGTCTTCTGGTATAGGGGTAGGTTTTCCTCCTATACCGACAAAGCCAGTAACACCTGGAGTACTCCTCACTATCATCCAAGTGTCATCATTCATCTCCATGTTAATAAGAAGATAACCTGGGAAGATCTTTCGCTTTATGACTTTCTTCTGAAACTCATCTAATTTTATCTCATTCTCTATTGGGACTAGGATCTGGAATATTTTATCCTCTGCCCCAAGAGAACGTATCTTCCTCTCCAGGTTAGCTTTTACCTTTTCTTCATATCCAGTAAATGTATGTATTACATACCACTTACCCTTTTTAGTCTGTACATTATTCTCAGACATAATTCACCTATTTAGCTACAAAGGCAAATACCCTAGCTAGTATAAGGTCTACTATCCCTATAAATGCTGTAAAGATAAACACAAATAAAACTACAACTAAAGTCAAAACCTTGACCTCTTCCTTAGTAGGCCAAGTAATCTTTCTTATTTCTGATCTAATCTCTCTAAAAAACTGCCTTATTCTCTGCCATATTCTGTTTGCCAGAGTTAACTGCATCATTCCTCCTCATTTAAGAGCAATAGATTTCTACTAAGTACCAATAATATAATATCAAAACGAGTCCTCTTTGTAAAGGACTCACTGTTTTATAATCCCAGGGGGGAAATATTTACTCATCACCTCATCTATATATCTTAAAGCCCCAACTGGATCCAAACCCCAATTAGTGGGACAGGCTGATAGGAATTCTACTATTGAGTATCCCCTTTTATCTAACTGATACTGAAATGCCATTTTTAAATACTCTTTAGCTTTTAGAACATTTTTAGGAGAGGTCAAAGAAGCCCTAGCAGCAAATGCACAACCATCTAAGACCGCCATTATATCTAAAAGCCTAAGAGGATATCCTGCAGATTCAGGATCTCTTCCCTTGGGAGTAGTAGAAGTCTTTTGGGATATGAGAGTTGTAGGTGCCATCTGTCCACCAGTCATACCATATACTGCATTATTTATAAATATCACCGTTACCTTTTCTCCTCTTACAGCAGTATGTATAGCCTCTCCTAGACCTAAACCTGCCATATCTCCATCACCCTGATAGGCAAATACTATTCTATCAGGATATACCCTCTTTATACCTGTAGCAACAGACGATGCCCTTCCATGAGCTGCCTGAATAAAATCAAATTTATAATGCTCATATATGTAAGCAGAACATCCAACAGAACCAACTCCTATAACCTTATCCAATAAATTCATCTCTTCTAGAACCTCTGCTAGAATCCTATGGGCTATCCCATGTGTACAACCTGGACAATAGTGGAACTTCAATTCATTCAATGCTTTTGGATAACTGAAGACCTTCATAATCTCACCTCTTGCATAACCTGTTCCAGCTGGTCTAATATCTCATTAGCGGTAGGTATTATACCCACTCTCCCATAGAAATATACTGGATATTTACCATTGACAACCAGTCTTACATCTTCTACCATCTGCCCTAGACTCATTTCCACAGTAAGTATAGACTTCACAGATTTTGGTAGCGATATAAACGCATATGATGGAAATGGCCATAATGTAATTGGTCTGATACATCCTGCCCTTATTCTCTTGTCTCTAGCAATAGTAGTTACCCCTTCTAGGATCCTTCCCACAGTACCATAGCCAACAAGTACTACTTCTGCATCATCTATAAATAAACTCTTCCACCTCTGTTCATTAAAAGATATCTCTTCATAAATCATCAAAAGATGAAGATTATGTCTCTCTAACTCGTCAGGGTCAAGGTGCATGGTTGTTATGTAATTTGGATTACCAAATTTCCCCTTTCCTAAAGCCCAAGGCTTTTCTGGAAGCATAGGCTCTCTGTATTCTGGGATATCTACATCTTCCATCATCTGTCCCAATGCACCATCTATAAGAATCATTACCGGGATTCTATACTTATCAGCTAGCTCAAAACTCAGTCTAGTAAGGTCAAAACACTCCTGGACATTAGACGGAGCAAGTACTATATTTCTATAATCACCATGTCCACCACCCCTTGTTGCTTGAAAATAGTCGCTCTGAGCTGGCTGTACACCGCCTAAACCTGGACCTCCCCTCATAACGTTTACTATCACACAGGGTAACTCACCTGCTGATAGGTAAGATATCCCCTCTTGCTTTAGACTAAGTCCTGGCCCAGAGGAGGCGGTCATAACTCTAACCCCACATGCTGAAGCCCCAAAGACCATATTAATAACAGATGTCTCACTATCTGCCTGCAAGAATACCCCACCAACCTCTGGTAAGCGTCTAGCCATATAATGTAATATTTCACTCTGAGGAGTTATAGGATAACTGAAGAAGTACTTACAACCAGCATGGATAGCACCTTCTGCTATAGCCTCATTACCTCGCATAAGTACCTTCATCGATTTCCTCCTGAAGCAGTTCTAGTGCAATGTCTGGGCACATAATAACACAAGCCCTACATCCTACACATTCTTTTCCAGTAAGCCTAACTGGATGATGCCCACCTTCATTAAGATAATCCTCAAATTCAAAGACACCTCTAGGGCAAAAAGATATACATATTCCACACCCTTTACACCTCTCTTTATCTACAACAATAGTGTATCTATACTTCACTAGTAATCACTCCCTTTATCTTCTCAACATAGTTTATTAATTCTCTTGCATTTGCTACTGTGGATTCCATTATCTGTCCAGTTAACATTCTAGATATCTCCATAACCTTATTATCCCCTTCAAGTATCTTAACTTCTACATAAACCTTCCCACTTTCATCTATAGTCTTCTGCACATACTTATGAGTATCTGCAAATACAGCAACCTGGGGTAGATGAGTTATATCTATCACCTGAGTCTTCTTAGAGAGCTGATAGATCTTTTCTCCTACCGCTATCGCAGTCTTACCCCCTATACCAATATCTATCTCATCAAATATAAGTGTTGGAAACAATTCAGTATTTCTTAGTAAACTTTTTATAACAAGTGATATCCTAGATAGTTCACCACCAGATACAACATCTTCTATTCTTTTAAGAGGTTCATCGGGCACTGTAGCTATGAGGAATATAACTCTATCAAAACCAGAAGGGGTAGGCTCCTCCATCTTATCAATCTTTAGGTCTATTCTGACATTTGGCATCCCTAACTCTTTTAACTCCTTTTCTAAAGAACGAGAAAGTTTCTCTGAATAGATTACTCTCTTTTCTGATAACTCTTCTCCTAATCTTTTAAGTTCTTCGTATGCTTCTCCTATAAGAGAATCTAAGTTGCCAATCTCCTCTTCAATCTTCTCTAAATCTTCTTTCCTAGCCTCCAAAATTTTTAACACATCTAAAAGTTCATTTACAGTCTTTACTCTATATTTCCTCTTTAAGTCATTTAAAAAATGCAATCTTGACTCTACCTCTTCTAAATCAGAACTATCTATTTCGTTTAATTTACTAGCATAGCTTCTAAGAGTTCTAGCTAGTTCACTGAGAAGTATCTCCTGATTCTCAAGCTCTTTACCAAGATTCCCTAGTTGAGGATCTATACCATCTAAACCTCTTAATATCTGAGAAGCCTTAGAAATTCTAGATACTGCAGAGTCATCATCCCCATAAAGAATCCTATAAGACTCATTTACATCATGTCTTAGTCTCTCTAGATTTAATAGTCTACCCTCCTCTTCTTTCAATATCTCATCTTCATTTTCTATAAGCTTAGCCTTCTTTAACTCTTCTATCTGATAATTTATAAAATCTAATTCTTGAAATCTATTCTGAATCCTTGTTTCTATCTCAGTTCTCTTCTCTTTAAGATCCTTCCACTTTAGGAATGCTTCCTTAAATGTATTTCTAAGATCAAATAATTTACCAAAAGAGTCTATAATATCTAATTGATACTCAGGAGATAAAATCTCATTATTCTCCATCTGAGAAGAGATATTAACTAGATACTTCCCTATTTCCCTTATTACAGATGCGGGAACGGTGGTTCCATTTATTTTTATACTACTCTTCCCTATATTTGTTATCTCCTTTAATACTATAAGCTCATCACTTATATCTACCCCATTTTCTTCTAAGATTCTTATTATCTCTTCCCTCTGGGGTAGATCAAATACCCCAACTATCTGAGCTTTAGAATATCCTGACTTTACCATAGAAGAGCTAGCTCTAGCTCCAAGTAACTGTTGTATAGCCTCTATTATCAAAGACTTACCGGCCCCAGTTTCTCCTGTAATTATATTAAGTCCCGGCGAAAATATTATGTTTATATTATCTATAATATCAAATCCCTTAACAGATATCTCTCTAAGCATCTCCAATACCTTCACCCCAGTGTAGCTTCTCTCTAAGAGTGGTAAAAAAATCTGAATCTTCACTAAGTCTTATCAATTTACACTGAATATCACTAAAACTTACCCTAACTTTATCCTTAGTATCAAGGTGTAGACCTAATTGTCCATCTATAGTAAGCATAACCTCCTCATGTTTCTCTCCTACCACTATTTCAATAATATCTTTTGGATTTAAAAGTAAGGGCCTTAAGAACAGAGAATGCGGACATATTGGTGTAACTAGTATACAATCCAGATTAGGAGAGACTATAGGACCCCCAGCAGAAAGGGAGTAAGCAGTTGAACCAGTTGGGGTAGAAACAATTATTCCATCTGCAGGATATCTAGCAACTAACTTATTATTAACAAAAAGGGTTATTTCTAGCATCCTAGCAAAGGTGCCCTTATTTACAACTGCATCGTTGATAGCTAGAAATTTACCCTTAGTCATACTCTCACTCTCAACAATTACCTCTAGAGTGCCTCTACTTTCAACATAATAGTCTTTATGTAATAACTTATCTATGGCGATTCTATAATCTTCAGGTGCTACATCTAAAAGAAAACCCAAACCTCCTACTTTTATTCCAAGGATAGGAACTCCAAGAGGACTTAGAAGCTTTGAAGCCCTTAATAGAGTCCCATCTCCACCTATTACTACTCCAACATCAAAATCCCCCGAGATCTGTTTAGGCCAATCCTCATAAAGTTTTCCTTCAATACTTCTAGAAAATGCATATTCCAATATCCTCTTTCCCACCTCACAAGCTTCCACTCTATGTGGATGAGGTAATACTATTATCCTCAAAATATTTAAAAGCCTCCTCTACGGTTTTCTCTAGGTCTATCTCCTTCATAGACATTATACAAGAAAGAAAGAGTAGATACTCGATATTACCAGACTTCCCCTTTATTGGAGAAAATGTAAGACCATGGGGGTATAATTGAAGAGATCGAGAGAAACTTATGACTTTATCTATGACCTCTATATGGAACTCTGGCTTTACTACAATCCCACCCTTACTTACTCTTTTATATTCGGCTTCAAATTGAGGTTTGACAAGTACTATTATCTCTTTTTCCCCTTCTAAACAATTAAGAAGAGAAGGAAGAATCTTTCTTACAGAGATGAACGATACATCTATCGTTGCTAAAGTAGGTTTTACTGGAAATAGACCTGGCTCCAAATATCTAGCATTATAGCCTTCAATAAGCCTAACCCTAGGGTCATTGATCAAAGTAGGATGTAATAATCCTTTTCCAACATCTATAGCATATACGAGTTTAGCTCCAAATTTTAAAAGGCAGTGAGTAAAGCCTCCTGTAGATGACCCTATATCAACACAAACTTTACCCTGCACTTCTATAGAGAATTCTTTTATAGCCTTTTCTAGTTTGAAACCACCCCTACTCACATACTCGGGTGGCCTTTTTATCTCTATATTTGCATCTTTCTTGACTAAAGTCCCACTCTTAGTTATAGGCTTACCATCCACAAGGACATCGCCAGCCATAATTAAAGCCTGAGCCTGACTCCTAGTGGATACAAGGCCTAGATTTAGCAATAAGATATCAAGTCTTTCTTTAGTAGATTGAGAAGTCATCGAATTCATATGTTGCAGGTTCAAACCTGACATCTACCTCTTTTACCCTAGCAGAAACTGGACCTCTCTTAAGTTCCCTTAGAAATTCATCAAGCTTCTCAATGGGTCCCTCTGCTACAACCTCAACCTTGCCATCCCAGGTATTTCTTGCATAGCCCTTTATCCCAAGCATAAATGCCTTATATCTAGCAAAACTTCTAAAACCTACCCCTTGAACTCTTCCACCAAGGGTTACAACCATTCTCTTATACTCCATCTCCTCTAAATACCGCTCCTAATAACCCATTTATAAATTCAGGAGAGCCATCTTTTCCGAACAATTTTGATAATTCAACCGCCTCATTTATGACAACTTTAGGAGGGGTATTCTTATAAAAACAGAGTTCATATATCCCTATACGTAATATAGTCTTGTCAACAAGAGATACTCTATCAAAATCCCACCCTTTTAGATGGGACTTAATTATCTCATCTATCTCCCCTCTCTTATTCAAAACCCCCTCTATTATACTGAGGACAAATTCCTGATTCTCTTTACTGAGAAATTCAGCATCTAGTCTCTTTTTTATCTCCTCAATAGCGTCAGGCCTAAATTCAAGCTCAAATAACCACTGAAATATCTTTCTACGAAGTTTTCTCCTACTCATAGAAAAACTTATATGCGATAAGCTTGAAGACAAGCTTAGCAGCTATAAAGCAAGAGGTCTTATCTGTTCCTAATAGTTCTACAACATCACATCCTACTACATTCTTATGAGCGAATACCTCCTCCAGTATACCAATTACATTATACCATGAGAGGCCACCAGGTTCAGGAGTCCCTACTGCAGGGATAAAAGACGGGTCAAATACATCCATATCTATGGAGATAAAGACATTATCTCCTAACATATTGGGAATATTCTCTTCAAAGAACTTTGGGTTTCTTAAGTAGTCTCGTGCCTTTATAACATTAATATTATTAGCTGAGCTTATATACTCGTGTTCTTCTATAGAGAGACTTCTTACACCGACTTCTACGATGTTTTTAATCCCAAGTTCTGATATCCTTCTTGTTACACAGGCATGACTAAAGACTGTTTTATCATAACTTTCTCTGAGGTCAGAATGCGCATCAAATATAAGACAGGATAAATCACTATATTGACTTAATACCCCTTTTACATTCCCTATAGTAATAGTATGTTCACCGCCTATTACTATAGGGAATTTATTCGCCCTTACTATCTCACTTATGGTCTCCTCTAATAAGGATAAACAGGAAAGGACATTTCCCTTTTCCCATAGAGGAGCAGCAATAGTAGCTATTCCCTTTTTATAAGGTTCAAACTCTAATGACTCATCAAACCATTCAAGAGCCCTAGAAGCCAGTATTATCTCATCTGGGGCGAACCGTGTACCAAATAGGTATGTACCTGTCTCTTCTAGTGGGACAGGTACTAGAATAGCCTTTGCCCGATCTATATCTTTATATTCATCTGGGAAGTCACCAAAGGTGACATAGTGCGTATAAAACATCACACCTTAGGAACACTCCTTGGAAATTCCAACCCTCTATCTACATGGTGAAACTCATATTTCTTGACCTTGAACTTCTCTGTTAAGTACTTTTTAGCCAATTCCAAATCAAACTCTTTACAGGAGAAGATATCTACTGTAAAGTACTCCTTCTCGGGATACGTATGTATAGCTATATGACTCTCTGCTATTAATACTATGCCAGAGATCCCCCAGTCTTCAGGTACATCTTTACTATCATACCTAAATACATATGGAGGCATAATCTTACGCATACCAATTATACCTGGCAGTTCATCTAAAACCTCATATAAAAAATTCACATCTGCCAGTATACTTTTTGGACTACCATAACAATCTAACATTAAATGCGGCCCATACACTTCTTCTTGTTCACACTCCCTCTTCTCCATTAATTTAGCTTCATTATTATGGGTCAAATTAAACCAAATGTCAATAGGTTAGAGCAGGATTTTCACCCCTTTATACCAACCTGTTCTATAGCGGTCAAGTAATACCTCTGAGTAAAGAGATATAGGATTAAGCAGGGTAACATAGTTAACATAACAGCTGCCATCATCATAGGATAGGTCACAAGACTGACATTTGTACCACCAAATCCAGCACCAACATAGGCAGGGTCAACAGAAAAGAGTAATGATAATGCTATAGGTATAGTCTTTATATTATTAAAGAAGATAACACTCCTGGCGTATTCATTCCAATACCAAACAAATGTAAATAATCCAACAGTCACAGAAGCGGACCTGGCTAGTGGTAGGTATATATACCAGAAACATCTAAAAAAGTCTGCACCATCAATTATGGCTGCATCCTCCAATTCTGTAGGAAGTATATTAAATACCTGTCTAAAGACGAATATACAGAGTGGAGCATATATACCAAAGCCAAAAAAGGAAGGAATAATAAAGACGTTTAGTGAATCTAGTAGATTTAATCTATGATACAAGATATAGTAAGGTATAAGCAGTGTCTGAGGTGGAACTACAAGGGTAGCAAGTATCAGCATCATAATAACCTCTTTCCCTGGTATCCTTCCCCTTGCAAGCCCATATCCAACTAGTGCGGAAGATAGTACTTGTCCTAGGATACAAAAGACAGTTAACTTTACTGTATTTGATAAGGCATCAAAGAATCCCATAGGCTTCAATACATCTATATAGTTTCTAAAATTTATTTTATTGGGTATCCAGTTGACAGAAGGGTCCATATAATCTTCTATAGTCATAAGAGATATAACTACAGTCCTTCCTATGGGATAGAGAAATATAAAGGTCCCATCAATAAGAAGGAGATAGAGTATCAGTTTTGAAATTACCCTCTTAGTTTTATATAAGATACTAGATCCTCTAAACTTCATCTCTATTTACCTCTCTACTAAAAATCTCTGAGAATAATAGTATACTAGTAGCGCTAGAGATATAACTACAAATAAAAATATCCAACTTACAGCTGCACCATATCCAAGTCTATACTCTTCAAAGCTCAATCTATATACATAGTCCATAAAGAATGGAGTGACACTCCTACCTCTGGCTAATACTCTTGCTATTGTAAAGACATTTGTAAAAGACTCAATTACAGTAAAGACTATATTGATAACTGTAAATGGTCCTAGAAGGGGTATCGTTATTGCCCAAAGACTCTTCCACCAACTAGCACCATCTATCTCTGCCGCTTCGTAAAACTGAGGGTCTATACTCTGAAGTCCAGCCAAGAATATAAGCATCTGAATTCCAACTCTCCATAATCCAAGCGTGATCAGGGTAGAAAAGAGAGTTATAAAATTCTGTGTATTTTGACTAACCTGTATGCCAAACGTCTCTAATGTCACATTTACATTAACCATCTTACTAAATATCTCAGGACCTATTTTAGCAACAACCACATCTGAAGCAGCTACCACCGGTAAGAAATATACCATCCTAAAAAAGTCTATCCCTTTTACTCTTTGATTAATAAGGAGTGCTAGGATAAAGGAGAAAATTATAGTAAATGGGATACTTACAATGCCATACCCTAAGGTTACTCCCAAACTATACCAGAAATCACCGTCATTAAATAGAGCCTGCTTATAATTATCAAACCAGACAAAAGTACTTCCATTAAAACTCCACTTTAAAAAGCTCAGAACAATAGAAAAAAGTAAGGGAAATACAAAAAAGACGGCAAAACCTATAAGCCATGGAGATATAGCTATATAGCTCATTAAGACATTTCTCTGTCTATAGTTTAACTCTTTTAACCGCATACTTACCCCACATAAATAAGGGAATGACAAATCCCAAGAAGAAACACCATATGGGTGATGGAGGGACCTCTAACCTTACAGTTATAAATCTAGAAAATAATAAGCCCAGAAATTCACCTATAGCTACAGAACTTAAAAAGAACAAAATCTTCCTCTTAGGCAAGATATCTCTGGTTCTAAAAGAAGCTGAGACTAAAAGTAAGATGGATATAACAATTAGAACTAATAGAAACAGACTTAGATAGACCTTAAAGACTAAGAGTCTTTCATGTAAGTTAAATACTTCATAATCACTCTCTCCCATGTGCCTAAACCTTAACATCCTTACTATCTCATCTTTTAGTACATTCTTAAAAGTTCCCCAACTATACTTGGGGTATACAGTTATTATTATAGCGTCTAACTTATCGTACGGATCATAATAAAGTGGTACTATAAGTTCTCTCTTGGGGTATATAAGTTCCGCCAATTGAGAAATCATAGGAAGGTAATCTCTCAAAATCTTAGACCTATTTATCATCTTTTCCATAAATGCCTGATTAAGGATACCAACTACAATAAATCTCTCCCTATTTATATATACATCACTTCTTAGCGGATTTACTTCTTTACCAAAGAGTAGTCCTTTTGCACCCTCAGAGAGAAGGATGACCTTATGAGACTTTAAATAATCCGTCTCTTTAAAATTTCTTCCCTCCATAACTCTTCTCCCAGTGATCTCTACAAAGTTAGGTGTAATTAAAGTTATATTCATATTAGTCTCTTCTGAGCCTACTAGGACTTTAGCGACAGATTTCTTTATGCTATCAACAGACCTTACACCAGGGATACCTGCTATAGCCTTAGCATCTTCCCAGGTAAGTGGTTCTAACTTCATCTCCTCTGTAAGATAAGGAGAAACTGCAAATACATTCATCCCATAGGTAAAAAAATTATCACCTAATCCAGCCCTGAGAGACTCTAAAGAGCCTATTACTAAAGAGACAAGCATAATACTTACTGCTATTTTTATCCTCTCTAATCTTTCGCCCATTTTTCTCTCTCTATCACTATAACCCTATCATAGTCATTAAGTGGTCTACTACTGTAAGTAACAACCTTATCAAACTGATTTAAGCCACCAATAATCTCTGCCTCATATTCACTAACTCCACCAACTTCAACCTTTCTCTTTCTAACCACCTGTACATTATCCCTTATCAGTCTCTTAAGCTCTCTATCATCTGTAGTCACTGGAGTTCCTTCTAGGACAAATACATAGTATTCGGTATCTTCTGGACTTGGTGGAGTTAAGTAATAGAGAGGATTCTCTAATCCTTTAGGAGATTCTTGATATATGCTTGCTATCGGGATAACAATACTAAGCTCTCTACTCCTTATCAAGATTCTAGTATAGACTGGCATATTAACCTTAATATCAGGTACTTTATCTTTTATCCTTCCTACGACCCTTATACCAGTTTTACCCATCAATTCTTCTGTGCCCTCAGAGATAGACTCAACTACCCCTCTATACTCTTTTGTAGAAAGTGGGTCTATCTTAAATCTAATCTCCTGACCAACCTTGATATTATCTATATATTTAGGATCTACAACACAGGATACTGACAGTTTCTCTTCATCTGCTATAAGAACCACAGGAGTTCCAGGAGTTACATATTCCCCCTCTTTTACAAAGATAGAGACTACTTTACCGTCTATACCAGCCTTAACTAACTTTTGATCCTCTAGAAGTTTGAGTTGTGCCTCTGCATTCTCTATACTTTTCCGAAGTACAATAAGATTATTTGACTTAAGTTTCTCCTCTGTCTCATACTGTATCTTACTATTTCTATAATTTCTCTCCGCCAGACTATATGCAAGCTCTGCCTGATTATATTGAGCCTTATAATTATTATATTCTGATATGGGAATAATCCCCTGATTAAAGAGAATTTCTGCTTTTTTTAGATCCTCTTTTATCTTTCTAAGATTCTCCCCTTCTTTCTTTAAAGCTATCTCATACTGAGATATATCATATATCTCATTTTTTAATCTTTCTTCCTCTATTCTAAGTTTTTCCATATTTAACATAGCCTGTTGTATTTGAAGTTCCAACTCAGGAGATTCTATCTGAAAGAGAATATCTCCCCTTTTTACATAGTCCCCAACTTTAACCTTTATATCTACAAGTTTTCCAGCGGTACTACTTCTTACAGTAGACCTAACTGCCGGTTCTATATAGCCCACAGTAGACACATCTTGTATAAATGGTTTTCTCTCTGCCACGGTTACAGTAACTTTAGGATAGTGTTCAAAATAAGTTCTATTGTATATAAAACCAAGATACATAACCCATATAATACTCACAATAAGGGCAATAGTACCTAGTCTCCTTTTCATCTTTTAACCTCCAACCAGAAGAAACCATATTATATTATAACTATAGTTTTCCCAAAGTATCTCTATTGACCTTACTACTAATAACGGTATAAGAAACATAAAGATACTATACCTAGGACTTATACCTTCTTTAGAGGAAGTTCCAACAAATATACCCATACACCAGATATTTTGAAGGCTTACCTCCCTAAGGAATAGATAGAGCGTATCATTTCTAAGGATATCTCTATTTAATGCATAAAAAAGGACAGGACTTAATGTTATGTTTAAGTCTCTAAGGTCCGCTAGACTTTCTAAACCTTTTATCTTAAGAAAATAAGTAGTAACAAGTCTTATAGGAATTAGGGGCAGAAGAGACAATGAAAAGATAAGTAATAGCCTACCATAATCTATATCCTCATTAAATATACGCTTTACAATAATACTCTCTATAAGTATCCTAAAGATATACCATAAGGGCAATAAGACAAAACTTAAGGTTAATGCTAGCTTTATTACCCCTTCTCCTTCTGGGAGTGTAAAATAATTGTTATGTGTTAATCTTACTATCACTTCAGATTTAAGATATATAACGTTTGGGTCTACTGTGATATAGAAGTTACATAACGCAGAGGCAATCCCAACTAAGATAGGAACTATAAGCCAACTTGTATTCTTAAATTTAGGCCAGGCTTCAGAAGGAGAGATGAGTAACATAATCCACTTCACTGTGTATTGCCTCCTCTAATTATCTTATATCCTAAAGGTTTTATACCATTAAATTCTTTATTAGAGTAATTTACTATAACTTTAGTCTCGTCACTATAAGTTGTTTGATAGATATGTCTATTCAACTCTCTATGATCAATAATAAACTGGTACTGCAGATAGCCGAGTCTCTTATTAAAAAGCTCATACTCTCTTTTTAAATCACTCTGCCAGTCTAAAAATCTAGAACTGAAAAGGTCTTTATAAAATGTATCCATTATTAGTATAGGAGACTCATAAGTTAATACAGCAGTCGGTAATGCTCCATATTCTAAATTTTTGAGAAACTCATAATCAAAATCCTTCCTAAGATTCATAGGCTCAAACGAATATCTAACTATACCATGCAACGCTATCTGCCACAGAGGAATGGATTCTCCACCAAAAAATCCTGAACTCGTCGATGGTATAGATATAAATGTATTCACCATATCCACCCCATAACCACAACCACCCTCGACTATACCAGCCAAATTAAGCATTTTTGAGTATATTTCTGCAGAATTAAACCTATTAACAGGATGCTCATCATCAAAACACTCTATGAGCCCTCTACCCAGACGTCTCAGTTGTATTGCTGTTATCCCAACTTTTTTTGCCTCGCTATAAAACCTCTGAAACTTAGTTAGAGCTACCTGAGGACAGATAATAAATCCTCTCCTATATGTATTTTGTTCTACGGGCAATTTAACAGGGCTCTTTAGAGTTAGCCTTCTGTAAAAATCTTTAGAGTTCTGATATATCTCAAAGAAATTAGCAGAGAGACTAATAAAGTTTCCAGAACCTTTAGCTTTCTCCACTACAGATTTAAGACCTCCATATCCATCAAATGGGGGAAATGTAGTAGGATTTTCTCCCTCAAACCCTGACTTTTCCCATCCACTAAGAATTAGATTAGCTCTTATCCCTGAATCCTTCAATCTATCTATTATCCAGTTTATCTGTCTAAAAGAGGTTAATCTAATTATAGGGTTAAAAAGCTGGAATCCCCTCTTTATCCCCATAAATATACTTATATCCATTACACCTGGGTCTAGATAACTAAAGGCTTTAACCTTCTCTCTTAATGACTTAATATGCTTTTCTTTCAAGAGGTATTCCCTGTATGTCTTACCAACTCCCACATAATTGGCAAGTTGATCCTGAAGTAGATAAAAGCGAACAGCCCTATCTTTACTATCCCTTCTAGGGGTTATCCTTTTTTTACGGTATATATCTTCAAATATCTTCCTATAATAGAATTTAGCCCCTATTGAGTAATACCCATTACCTGGAGCCATATCCATCACTAGTCCACAAGATTCCCCACCCTCAGTAATTATCCCAGTAAACCCAAAATTCTTCTTTATACATCCAAAGATAGGTAGAGTAATTGGTATACTATTTATATTGTAGTCAGTAGGGGTCAAGTCTCCGTAAATTTGCTTTTCAAGCGTAGTTACACCAAAAAACTTGTTGAACTGTACAATAGTTCCACAACCATCAGGTATAACAATATATCCCTTCTCTCCAACTCTACCAGCATTAAGATATGGCAGAAACAATACACTAACTATAGGAAAAGAGGGGTCTTCTTTAAAGGTTTCATGCGGTAATATTACTTCAAAGTAATCTCCCCCATTATAGAGCTTAACCTTAAAACTAAAATTTATAGGGATAAACTTATAGTCTATCTCTAAAATATTGTTATTACAATGAACAGTTCTTTTGGCATTGTAAGAAAACAGAAGTCTAGAATTACCTAACGCATTATCCCAATATTCAACAATAAACATCGATCTTATCTTTGAATCCCAATAGTCATTTACAGATGTCCAATCTAAAGGGGAGCTAGTCATGGTGTAATTTCCTCCGCTAACAATAAGTAAGTCTTTATTTACATCATAAGACATATCCAGTTCTGCATAAGCAACAGAAGTTATCAGTAGTAAGATAAATGTTAGACTAAGTATTTGTTTCATCAGTACCCTACTAACCTATACCATGCCTCAAGATAGATATCCTTCATAAATCCCCACAATTCTCTGTTTATACCCTGAAGAAAGAGAATAATAGATATTGCAAAGACTAATCCTAGTGCAGTCAGAAAGGAAATTAGCAGATTTCTAGTGGGCGATAACTGTTGTGTGGTGTAGACATTTATAAAGAAAAGAACGCAACTCCAGATCATTAATCCTTGCCTAGCATAATCATAGTATATCTTCTCCTGAAATGTAAGAAGATTACTAATCAAAGATACTGGAAAAGAAAAAAGTATATATGGAACTATACAAAAGATCGTTGTTACCATACACTGCTTCCATGTCCCCATACCATCAAATATCTCTCCAATACTATAAAATACAGTGCCACTTACAAACCACAATCCAGAGAACATAAGTAATCTACGAAAGAATAAATAGTTTATATCCTCTAGAGTAGGCTGAAATATGTAATTTGTAAACTTTCTATTTAGTGCATCTACAAATGCTAAAGTAATAAGCAGAGCAAAGCCTAAGTAGACAGGTCTTCCTTTAACTTCCAATAGAGCCCTAACTGGTGAATATATCATTCGCCCAAAAATATTATTGAATACAATTAATAATAACCTTCTACCCCAAAAGATGAGAGCATTCGTAATAATAAGGAATGATACACCCCAGAGAATTATATATCTATAAAAGATCTCTCTTCTGTAAAGGACAACCGTATTAGAATACCTAAACTTATCCTCCGCTAGTTTAAACTCCCTAAGTGCAGATCTATAATCTTTCATATAAAGAAATGTCTCGCCTAAGCCAGAATGGATAAACTTCATATAGTTATTTAATCTTAATGCCTCATTCCAATATCTTATAGAAAGGTCATAATTACCATCAATTAATGCCCTATTAGCATTATCTATGACCTTCATCAGCCTAGATAGATGAAAGAGTTTTACCTCTCCACCATATCCTATAGCTATATATCCATCACTACGTATAGCAATGCAAGTAGCTCCCCTACCAGCGAAAAATCTAGTAACAAGAGCACCCCTCTTATCAAATTTATACACGTAACAAGAAGATGTATCTAACACATAGAGGTTCCCCAACCGATCTACAACTATTCCACCAATAAAGGCATTTATGATTGGTCCAAAGGTCATATTTTGATGTCCTTGGTAATCCATTCTTTTTATTACAATATAGTTTGGTTCAAATCTACTAACTGTAGACTTTGGTAAACTCCCAGCTACATAAATATTCCCTCTAGAATCTATAGCTACTGCATTTACCATAGTTAAGTCAGAGGCTCCATATCCACTTTTAACTAAATCTCCAACAAACCTACCAGTAGGAGAATATATAGAGACTTTCCCAGAACTTGCATTAACGACATATATATAGCCTCTCTCATCTACGGAGATAAAGCCCGAATAAGAGATAAAATCATAAATAGTATCTTTAGACTCAAGGATAATACTGTTAATATACTTACCCAGCGGGTCAAATCGGTCTACAAACCTTCCTCTAGTAACAGCATAGATATTTCCCCAAGGGTCTACAGTAATAACTTCAGCCTTGGAATGAATCTCCTTCTCAAGTATTCCCTCAGGAGAATATATCTGTATCTTCTCTTCTCTTTTATCTAGAAGATATAATCTATCATTGAGACCAAATGTAATAGAAGAAACTTCTAGAGGTAATTTATTTATATCTGTCTCAGAAGAAAAGAAGCTTCCACTAAGAAAATAGTCTGCCTTAGCAAGCCCAGGCAGTAAAAATAAGACTAGTGTAATGATAACTATATTAAATCTGCGGTTTATCATCACCTTTAAACGAAAGCCTATAGAGCTTACCAGGAACTTCTTCTAACTCAAATCCCTTTTCTCTTAAAAATCTCTCTACCCCCTCATCTCGACAGAGCACCAAAAAATCTCCACCAAGCTTTCCGGCGTCCAAGACATATATACTCCTATCTGCAACAGTGAGAGAAGGGAGTTCATAAAGGTCCATGTCATTCAGAGCAAGTTCTATCTTCCACCTCTTCTGAGTAGTCCTTCGCCATACAGGTCTTATATCAAAAATTCCTTCTACCTTGAAAGAGAGAGGGTACTTATCCTCTTTCCAAAGAAGATAAAAATCAATACCACCCCCAACAGGGATTTCTTTTAGAGGTGTAACATCTAAGTTAGTAGGTATTGAATCAACTTCCCTTATCTCTGTAACTATGTCTTTAAAGTGCTGGTCTAAAAATTTCTTTAATCTTGTAGCCTCGTGAAGGGCAAAAAACTCATCTATATAGCTCTCTAACTTCTCAGTAGAATTCTTCTGCTTCTTCTCTCTATAGTTTTCTATTAACTCTTCATAGTTTACTAAGGGGGCTTCTCTTCTCTCAGAATAAAACCAGATTATCTCTATATCATCAAAATACCTTCCCCCGTAAGGGAAACCATCTATTCTAGAAATAACCCTATAAAATTTCTTATCAGCCAAACTTTTCAACCCCTTTCATAATATATTCTACTACATAAGTATAGACTAGAATAAAGCTGTAGACAATAGAAGAAAAAAAGAAAAACGCAAACGTTGGCTCTTATAAAGAAAAACAGAGAAAAGTTTTTCTTCTATCAAATTTAGCCCTAAGATTTTTAAGTATTGGTGACAAAAAAGAGTCTTCTAATAATTAAAAACTTTTATAAACTATTACTCAATCTACTTATAAGCCCTTTTAGGAATCTTATCTCATGTTCTGCTGTCTCCCAAACAGGATGATGTAAGGCGTGCTCTATAGATATATATCCGTCAAAACCTTCCTCCTGTAAGGTCTTTATAAACTTTTCAAAATCCATCTCTCCTGAGTCTAAAAAAGTATAATTTATCTTGCCATCTTTCGTTATCCAGTTATGGGCATGCAGATGAGCAGTATATTTACCAAGTTTCTTAGCACTGTAAAGTACATCTTCGTCATCTATAGGAACTTGTAGATTAATCTTTAGGTTCGGTCTATCCACTCCTTCTATAAGTCTTAAAGCATTATCTGAAGTATCCATAAGAGAATCGTAATGCATCTCTAATATAAAGTCTAGATTATGCTCAAGACCAAGATCACATATCTCCCTTACTCCTTTTATCCCCATATTCCACTGGATATCTGTAGCAAAGCTACCAGCTATATGTCCAGTAAATATCCTAATCCTCTTACAGTTAAGGATTAAGGCTATATTTATATATCTCTTAGCTAAATTAATACTCTCTTTCCACTCTTCTTCTGTCCCAGTAAAGTTAAAGTAAGGGCATACTTGAGCAGTCTCAAGTCCTAATCCCTCCATAAGGTCTTTTAGCCATTTTATATCAATGTTATCCAAATATTGCTGCCAGAATTCCAAACCATCATATCCAAGTTCAGCTAGCCTCTTTATGGCATATTCCATTTCATCGGGCTTAAATACATTTGTACAGAATCCTGCCTTCAAAAAAATCATCCCTCATTCTCTATAAAAGATCATTATCTCCTTATCGTCTCCTTCTTCCCCAAGAACTCTTCCACTTCACTCCATGTTGGTAGTCCATCATTATCACCAGTGGTAGTTGTGGCATAAGCTCCAACTATATTACCAAGTAAGGCAGAATCCTTTATGTCCCACCCCTTTAGCTGTCCCACTAAGAAGCCAGCTACAAAACCATCCCCAGCTCCAACATTATCTATCGAAAAGAAACTGGTAAAGGCAGGGACAGAATGTATCCCGGCACTATCTCCAACCATTGATCCCTCTCTACCTAGCTTTACACATACGATCCTTGAACCGAGTGAGAGTATATGTTCTATAAGCTCTTCAGGTGAATTTATATCAAAGAGTATCTTCCCCTCATCCATAGTCAAAAAGAATACATCTATCTTAGGGATGATCTTACTTATCTCCTCTAGAGCAGCCTCCTTCGACCAGAGTTTAAGTCTAAGATTAACATCAAATGAGACTTTTACACCTAAATTCTTCGCTATCTCTATACTATGTATAGCTGTCTTTCTAGCGCTTTCACTCAACGCAAGAGTGATTCCTGTAGTATGGAAGAATTTGATATCTCTTAGATATTCTATAGGAATATCCTCTGGGGTAAGTGTACTTCCAGCAGAACCTCTTCTGTAGTAAAAAGCCTTGACATCACCTAAGCCCCTTCTTTCTTTAAAATATACACCTGTATATCCTTCCACAATTTTTACACAAGACACATCAATATTCTCTGCCCTTAAATAAGAGAGAATAAATCTTCCAAATTCATCATTACCTAATCTTCCTATCCATCCAGCAGAATAACCTAACCTTGAGACGCCTATACAGACATTACCCTCTGCTCCTCCAACAGTCTTTCTAAATAATTCCACACTACTTAAAGGTCCATTTCTTAATGGGTCCATTACCACCATTATTTCCCCTAAACCTACGACCTCAGGCATATTACCTCCTTTAGTTTTACTAAATAAAACTTAGTTTGAATTATAACTCGCCTTTAAAATTTTGTCAAATGAATACTTTCATACAGACTCTTGACAAATGCCAGAGAAGAAGATAAAATGTAGATAAAGTTAGCATAAAAGATAGTACTTCGGAATATAGGGATTTATAAGGAATGGGAACGCACCTTAAAAGTATTATAACTTAGGCCCTTTACTTATCATAACTCTATCTGGCTGAATAATCTAAAAATGTTTTCTACAAGTAGAGCATCTAATGTTTTAGGTTTGGCTATAAAGATAAGATATAGTAAGGCTATAGAGAGAAGTAAAACTAAAAAGGGATCCTAGAGTCTAGGAAAGATCTACTGTTTCTGAAGGGGGTGATAAAGAAGCTAAGCAAGTTGGACATCTATACTATCAGAGAGATTCAGTTAAGTAAACCCGAGTTTGGGTAATGTGTAAAACAATCAAAATACGGGTGAAAAGGAGGTACTGGTATGAGGAAGTTATGGATTGTATTAGTGTCAGTATTTGTGATTTTTAGTATTTTTATTGGTGTGATCTCTGCTTTCTCTGCTGAGAAGATGCCTTCAGCTAAGTATTACGCTACACCAGCAGAGTATGAGAAGATAACGGGTAAGAAGATCACAAAATTCAGCGAAGCTCCAGAATTAGCTGAATTAGTAAAACAGGGTAAACTCCCCCCAGTAGAACAAAGACTACCTAAAGAACCATTAGTAGTTCAACCTATAGAAAAGATTGGGAAGTACGGTGGAGAACTGTGGGCTCCTGCTGCTGAACCAAATAGCTGGAATAATGATGGTGGAGCACATGTAAGGATTCCATATCTTTATTGGATAGATAAGAATACACAAAAGGTAATACCTTTTTTGGCAAAAGGATACGAATTCTCTAAGGATGCTAGAACCATTACTCTCTACTTAAGGGAAGGGATGAAGTGGTCAGACGGACAGCCATTTACAGTAGACGATATACTTTTCTGGTGGAATGATATTATAAACAACAAAGAATTAACTCCTATACCACCAAAGCACTGGATGCCAGGAGGAAAACTAGCAAAATTTGAAAAGGTCAATGACTATACTCTAAGAATAAAATTTGCAGCTCCGTATAAACCAATTCTTTCAATTTTAGGATATTTTGGTTCTATGCAGCAAAACTTCTTTGTCCCTGCACATTATCTTAAGAAGTGGCATATAAAATATAATCCAGACGCAGAAAAGATAGCAAAACAAGAAGGTTTTGATGCTTGGTATAAATGTTTCGCCTTCCATAATAACATTACACCTTCTCAGCAAGATGCAAACTGTCCTACAATACATCCTTGGATGCTTCAGAAGAAGACAACAACAGGCGCTATATATGTGAGAAATCCATACTTCGCAGCAGTTGATACTGTAGGCAATCAACTACCATATATAGATAAGCTCAATGTTGTAGTCACTCCATCTAGAGAGACGATGGTGATGAAGCTTGTAAGCGGCGAATTAGATTATGCAGGTATGTGGTTAGAGGTCCCAGATTATACATTACTTAAGGAGAATGAAAAGAAGGGTGGTTATACAGTATATATGTGGCCTAGTCCGGTGCCTGCAGAGATAGCGTTAGGATTTAATCTAAATCACAAAGATCCAGTAAAAAGAGAAATCTTCCAAGATGTCAGATTCAGGAGGGCAATGTCTTTAGCTATAAACAGGGAAGAGATAAACCAGATGGTATTTTTAGGTCAAGGCATTCCTATGCAGGCTACAGTCCATCCTGATTGCAGTTTCTTTAAAGATGAATGGGCTAAGGCTTATGCTAAATTTGATCCAGCTACCGCCAATAAACTTCTAGACGAGATGGGTCTTAAGAAAGGACCAGATGGGTTTAGGTTACGTCCAGATGGAAAGCCTTTGGAAATAACTATAGAATATTCTCAAGGATTAGCTTTTGCTAAAGAAACACTCGAACTCATAGTCAAATACTGGAAAGATATAGGTATTAAGACTGTCATGAAAGAGGATGAAAGATCTCTATACCAAACTAGATCTCAAGCAGGAGAACTTGACGTAGGGGTATGGCATACAGATAGGATGATGGAATTTAGAGTGACTATTCCTGGATGGACTAAGTATAATCCAAGAAGTGAGATAGGATGGGCTGTTCAGTGGGGTCTTTGGAGAGATACCGGTGGTAAATCTGGGGAGAAGCCAACTGGAAAGTGTGGGGAGGAGTTTACCAAGTTTATGGACCTATTAGATCAGTGGTACATAACTGTTACACCAACAAAGTATAAAGAAATTGCTCAGAAGATATGGGATAATCAGGCAAGTAACCTCTGGCTAATAGGCACTGTAGGACTACCAAATAGACCTATAGTAGCTAAGAACTATATAAAGAACTTCCCAAGCAAGTGCTATTGGGGTGATGATACATCCTGGTGGCTGGCAGCTGACCCAATTCAGTGGTATTTAGAGAAGTAGATTCTTATATGTAACTCTTGGGAGGGGTAACTACCCCTCCCATTTTTATTGGAGGTGAAAAATATGTTAAAGCGACCTTTTTCTGTTTATTGCGACTGGGGTTTACATGATGAACTTGGAGATAATATAGAGTTAGATGAAAAGATGACCTTAGAAGTATTAGATACACTCAAATATTGGAAAGAAAAAGGTGTTACTTTTGACTACTATCTATTTGATGCATTTTGGTTTGACCCTAACGGGGATTATAAACAATTTAAAAAGACACACTGGCCTAATGGATTTAAAAGAGTAAAAGAAATCATAGAAGAATTAGGTATGAAGCCAGGTCTGTGGTTTGACGTAAATGGCTTCACCTCTCCTAAAAATGAAGCATGGAAGGAGAGTTTATCTACAGATGGTAGAAGTTATTGTCTATTTGATGGGCCATATAAAGATGGTTTCTTAGATGCCCTTATTTATGCCTATAGAGAATGGGGAATAAGGATGTTTAAGCTAGATTTTGCTAATTTTAGAGCAGTAACTCCTAGGTTAGAAGGAAAACTTACTGAAGACAAGATATATCTAAAGAATACTAATGCTCTTAAAGATGTACTCAGAAGGTTTAAATCACTTTGCCCTGAAGCGGTCATACTAGCCTATAATGGCTACGAGTTAATACCGAGGTATATAGGGAATACTTCTTATCCTATAAGAAAAGGGATAGATCCTTCTTGGCTAGAAGTCTTTGACTATATGTATTCTGGAGACCCAAGGCCTGCAGATACACCTTGTATCTCTTTCAGAAGATCAGTTGATCTTTATCAAGATCATATGGTCTATAAATTTAACTATTCCGGGCTTCCTCTATATAGGATAGATGACCATGGTTGCATGATAGGTAATACTAATACTATCTACTATCTTGGGAAGAAATCTTGGAAGAGATCTTGGATAATGACACTAATAAGGGGGAGTAAAAAGGCACATCTCTATGGGAATTTACATTTATTAGATGATTCAGATATAGAGTTTCTCAAATCAAGTATGGAACTCTTTTTCTCTTTATATAATTCTGGTTTAGAAACATCTTTGATAGGAATTCCATTAAGAGACCCTTGGCACGGATTTCTCCTTGGAGGGGCAACAAAGGGGGCATTGGCTCTTGTAAATTCATCTCCAGTAGCTCAACTTGTAGATTTACATCTTCCTGGGATCAAAAAGGTTAAAGTTTTATTTAAAGATGCTGGAAGTAATCTAGATATAGAAATCTCTTTAGATAGACTCTTTTTGATGTTAGCTCCAGAGCAGATGGCATTATTAGGTTTAGGAGAGATTGCAGAACAACCCGAACTAGGGGAATGTGAAGATGAGCCTGTGCCTGTAGAGGAGAAGAATGCCAATATAGTATTTCATAGAATATCTAGGGATGAACTTGAAGGATTCTGGAATCCAATGGATGTTCAATATTTAAGGGTCATAGTACAGATATTCCAAAATGATACTGCTCTCAGACTTAAAGCCCAAAAGGATGGACAAAAAGGTAAAGAACCTGCTATTCAAGATCAAATATCTATCTCTGCTTATCAAGATGGATTAGAGATCCCTATGTACAACTGGGAACCAAATAGAGCTGTCTGGTCAGGTTGTTCATGGATGAATGTATTATATGATGCTAGAAAACTCAACAAGGATAAATCTTTAAAGATAAATGTTAAATTTAACATAGAATCCGATTTTAATCCTAAAATCTCCACCTGGGTTTTAAATTATCTAGATTTTTAAAAGTTTATAATATTTTGGAGGTGAAAGCATGAATTTTAATCTAGAACAAGTACCCTTCAGCCGATATGGATCATATTTTGCCTTTTCAAAGATAACAGAACATTTTAGGCTTACAAGTGTACCACCTGGACTTTATCTTAGAACTGTACATGGTGATGCAATGTCAAAAGAGATGATGACTATAGATCTTATTAAAGGAGACTCCTCCGTCCCTTTTGAAATTAAAGCATCACCTGAAAAACTTCGATTAGAAGCAAAAGAAGGGTATGTTGAGATATGTATTCCAGAACCAAAGATTATTAGATTTAAAGGGGAGGGGGTAGGACTGAGACTATCTTCCAACAGGGCATCTGCTTTCGATAATGCCATACCATATGAAGGGGATCTGTGGATAATAAACACATTTGGAAGCAGAGTACAGTTGATACTTACCTCATTAAAGGGAAAGTTAAATATAGATGCACCTTGGGACGGACTTAGATGTAAATCGCTTCAGATAGACATATTACCAGACAATACAGGTTTTGAATGCGCTATAGAAGAATTTTATAGTTCCTGGATTCCCCATTCTTATGAGGATTTTGAAAAAGGGATGAATAGAGTTAAGGAAGAGTATAAAAGCTTTCTCAATAAGATGCCTGAAGTTCCAGAAGAATTCTCTCAGGCTAGAGAGTTAGCGGGTTATATAGATTGGTCCTGTGTTGTAGAGCCCAATGGATTGATAAAAAGACCTGGTATGCTTATGTCTAAAAACTGGATGACCAATATATGGAGTTGGGACCATTGCTTCAATGCCATTGCTTTAAGCTATAAAAATCCAGAACTTGCATGGGACCAGCTTATGGTAATGTTTGATCATCAGGATAAAAATGGAGCTATACCAGATAGCATTAATGATTATCTGCTAGTATGGAACTTCTCCAAACCCCCCATCCATGGATGGGCACTGAAGAAGATGATGGAAAATACAGACTATATAGATAATGAGAAGCTATTGGAGATATATGAACCACTTTGCAGATGGACAAACTGGTGGCTCAACTATAGAGACTATGACAATGACGGAATCCCTCAGTATAACCATGGGAATGATTCAGGTTGGGACAATAGTACTGTATTTATAGAAAGACCACCGATAGAAAGCCCTGACCTAAGTACATTCTTAGTAATTCAGATGGAGGTACTTTCAGATATAGCAAATAGACTGAGAAGAAAATCAGAAGCAAAAATGTGGAAAGAAAAGTCATATAACTTACTAGATAAACTATTAAAGCATTCGCTTAGAGATGATAGACTAGTAGCCCTCCAATCTGGGACTCATAAACAAATAGAATCACAAAGCCTATTACTTTTTATACCGATTCTATTAGCTAAGAGACTTCCTCAAAAGGTGCTAGAGAACCTAATAAGTAGATTAAAAGAAGGAGATATGATAACTAAATATGGGCTAGCAACAGAGGGTATCAAAAGTCCATACTATGAGTCAGATGGATACTGGCGTGGTCCTATTTGGGCACCATCAACAATGCTTATAATAGACGGGCTAAAAGAATCAGGAGAGGAGGCTTTAGCTAAGGATATAGCATTAAAATTTGCCAATCTATGTTCTAAGAGTGGTTTTGCTGAAAATTATGATGCCCTAACAGGAGAAGGACTTCGTGACAAAGCCTACACGTGGACTTCTAGCGTATTCCTGGCTCTAACATATGAATATTCATATTAGTCTCTATAAAAAACTCGGAGGGCTAAGCCCTCCGAGAGTCTATTGTCCCAAATCTTAGAATCCTCCATAGAATTTTTCTCTAGTTATTTCTCCTATCAACTAGGATTGAAATAATCACCCAATTATAGCTACATGTTATAATTGTAGTATAAAAACTCTAAACGAAAGGGGAGATCTAAATGGATAGAGAGATAATGAGAGAGATGGAAGAACGAAGAATAGCAGCAATGCAGACTTTAGATGCTGTGGTTAGATACATAAGAGATACTAAACCCTCAAACTTATTTGTTGCTGGAACAGGAGAAGAAGAGACAACTACTAAGGGTAAAGGAGCAGTTACTCCACCAATAAGCGATGCTCAGATGCAGGCTCTTTGGCAGAGATGGATTGGAACAGTGGCAGACGTATTGGAAAAGGCAAATCAAATACCTGGACTCATGTTAGATGATGTAATAAAACTCTTTACTAAGGGTGAAGAGAAAAAATAGTAGTTAAATGCCTAAAAACATAGACCATATAAGGGCTTCAAAGGCTCTTTTAGGTTGGGCAACGCCAGCTTTACATAGTCTTATAGATGCTAGTTCCCAGATAAAAGGTTTGGGGCATGGTTTTACAGGTCACAATATGGACCTAGTAAGAGCTGCTGAATCTTTTCTTGGAGAACGTGGAAAACTAGAAGCAACTCTACATATCCTCCAAGACATAGGATTAGTTGAAGAGAATGATTGGAAACCCCTTTGGGAGAGAGTAAAGAGAAAGAAAGGGATTAGATAGGAAAAGGATATATAAAGGAGATAAAGTGGCATTTTTAGACAAAGCTTCTTTAATTCTAAAGGTTTGAAGTTGTTACCACAATATTATATAGGATTTCTAGAGAATTTAAGTATATCTAACCATTTTCCGATTTGATATCCTTTATAGGTCTAATTTAGACATCGGATTTTTCTTTTCTCATATTTGAGAATTTATTATCATATTGACACACTGTTTACTTATATGACAAAATTTTCTCAAAAATAGAGGAGCTATAAGTATATGAGTAACAAAGTTCCTTTATTAGAAAAAGCTTTAACAATATTAGAAATAATTGGAAATGATAGTGCTCCGTTAACTATAAACCAATTGGCTAAGTTATCTGGTATCCCTCTAAGCTCTCTCTATAGAGTAATGAATACCCTTACTGAGCTTGGCTTCGTAAATAAAGACCCTGTTACTCGTTCATACTCTCTAGGACTAAAACTTCTATATCTTGGGAATCAGGTAAGACGCCAATTGCCTCTTATAAAGATAGTTAGACCCTTCTTAGAAGAACTTACCGAGAGGACAGGAGAGACTTCAAACCTTGTAATGGAAGAAAATGGAGAAGTTGTCTATATCGAAAGGGTTGATAGTCCAAATCCTCTTAGAATAACTCATATGATTGGTAGAAAAGCTCCCATGTATGCTACGGGGGTAGGTAAGTGTATCTTAGCTTGGAAGGATACTCAAGAGATAATAAGAATAGTAAATAAACTGGGTATGTATAAACTTACTCCTAATACTATAACTAACCTAAATGACCTTCTAGAGGAATTACAGCGAGTAAGAGAAATGGGTTATGCTCTAGATTTAGAAGAATGTGAGATAGGAATTAGATGTGTATCTGCACCATTATTCCTCGGGAAAGAAGTGATAGCCGCTATAAGTATAAGTGGACCTTCAGTAAGACTTACAGATGATAAGATTTCAGAATATATACCCCTAGTTCTTAAAGCTTCTCAAGAGATATCTAGATTACTTAAAGGAGAAAATCTAAAAAGAGAGGAAGTGTTGTCTAAATGAAGGTAAGTGAAGTAATAGTTAAGATATTGGAAGATGAAGGTATAGATACCGCATTTGGAATTCCAGGAGCCTCTATAAACTCTCTATATGAGTACTTAAGTAAGTCCACTAAAATAAAACATTACACTGCAAGACATGAAGAAGGAGCTGTCCATGCTGCAGATGGCTATTTTAGAGCAAGTGGTAAGATGGCTCTTGCTGTATGTACCTCAGGACCAGCTGCTACTAACTTTGTAACAGGGCTTTACACTGCTCAGATAGACTCTATACCTCTAATCGCTATTACAGGACAAAACGTAAGGGCTCAGCTTGGTAAAGAATCTTTCCAATGTGTTGATATAACTCAGATCGCAAGTTCTATAGTTAAAAAAGCCTGGTATATTACAGAGCCTAATCAGGTTCCAGGGATACTAAGAAAAGCCTTTAAAATAGCAAGAGAAGGTAGACCTGGTCCAGTTTTGATAGACCTCCCACTAGACGTCCAACAGTCAGAGATTAATTATGATCCATCTATAGATAGAAGTTTACCAATTTGTAAACCATCCCCTGATATAAAAGCTATAGAAAAGGCTATTAGTCTGATTCTCTCAGCTGAAAGACCTATTATCCTTTCAGGTGGAGGAGTTATCCTAGCTGATGCAACAGAAGAGTTAAAAGAGTTCGCTAAATACTTACAGATCCCAGTATTAACTACCTATATGGGAAAGGGAAGTTTTCCTCCAAGCCATCCTCTATATGGAGGGCAAGTAGGCATACAGTGTAATACACCGGAGGGGAATAAGATATTCTTAGAGTCTGACCTAGTCCTAGGTATAGGATGCAGATTTAGTGATAGGCATACAGGAGAGCTAAAGACATACATAGGCAATAGAAAGTTTATTCATATAGACATAGAGCCAACCCAAATCGGCAGGATAATACCTACAGAATTAGGAATAGTATCAGATGCAAAATTAGCATTGCAGGCTTTGATAGCTGCAGCTAAAGATGATATACAGAAAAGAGAGCCAACAGAGTGGGTAAAGAATATCCCAAAACTTAGAGAAGAACTAAAGAGGAAATTAGACTTTGACAATATTCCTATAAAGCCACAGAGGGTCTTTAAAGAAATTAACGAGTTCTTCAACGAAGATACAATATTTACCACAGGTTGTGGTCTAGTACAGATTTGGTCTGGACAATTTCAAGAGATATCAAAACCAAGACATTACTTACCTTCAGGAGGGGCAGGAACTCTAGGGTATGAGGTTCCAGCAGCTATTGGGGCTAAAGTAGCTAAGCCAGATAAGACAGTGGTAGCTATTGTGGGGGACGGAGGACTACTTTTTATGGGAGAAGAATTGGCAATGGCATGTCAGTATAAGATACCAATAATAGTCATAGTAGTAAATAATGGGTACTTAAGTCTAATTCGTCAGAATCAAAAGTATGGTTATGGATACGAATATGGAGTAGAACTCTGGTACGATGGCTATATGGTAGACTTTGTAAAATACGCCGAGGCATTTGGTTGTTATGCAGAAAGGGTCAAGAAACCAGAAGATATAAAATTAGCATTCAAAAGGGCAGTAGAATCTGGTAGACCTGCTCTGATAGATATCATAGTAGAAAGATACACAGACTGCTCTATGGGTCCAGCGTTAGATAAGATCAGAGAGTTTGAGTAGGGGGGTGAGGGTGTGCCAAAGATCTATTTGAATAAGCAAAAATTTGCTAGAGCTTGGTATAAGTACCGTTTAGATGGTTTTATATTTATCTTACCTTGGATAATAGGAATGCTAGCCTTTCAATTAGGACCTATGATTAGCTCTTTCGTACTCGCATTTACTAGATATGACATAATTACTCCTGCTAAGTTTATAGGAATTGAAAACTTTAGGAAGATATTTATGGAAGATTCATTATTTTACAAATCCTTATGGAATACTGTTTATTTCATGGTAGGCAGTGTGCCTATCAGTATAATTGTAGGAATCTTAGTTGCAGTTCTTTTGAATCAAAAAATTAAAGGAATAACTATATATAGAGTACTTTATTATCTTCCTTCTGTCACTGCAGGAGTTGCCGTAGCAATAGTATGGAGGTCCATTTATGATGTTAGATATGGACTTATAAATAACCTATTGGATAAGATTGGCATCGAAGGTCCTAGTTGGTTAGGTGACCCAAAGTGGGTAATGCCATCTTTAATAATTATGGCGGTATGGGGAATTATCGGACAAAGATATGTGATTTTTCTAGCCGGCTTGCAAGGAATCCCTGAAGAACTATATGAAGCAGCTGAAATAGATGGTGCTAGTTCGTGGAATAAATTCAGATCAATTACTTTACCAATGCTTACTCCTACTATCTTCTTTTCGCTTATTACCGGTATAATAAGCTGCTTTCCAAAGCATGTTTACTGCCTCACTAACTTTTATTCCTCCATTTCCAATTTATCCTCCTGAAACGGTTTGGATGAGAATTCCGTATACATCGCTTCCCGCATTAGTTGTAAGAGAACTAGAAAACAGAAGTCGGATT
>JBMFMV010000012.1:0-33486 GCA_049970495.1 bacterium | reverse complement strand
CTGATGGGTGGTGGGGAGAAGGAGAGATAAAATTCTATGTAGATGGCGATACAGAGTACCCGACTATATGTGGAACAGGAACAGAAGACTACTTTGGGGGTGCCTGGGGGTTTGAAGGAGAGACATTCTCTACTCCATTCTCAGGTTATCCTCTCTATCGAAAAGAACCAGGAGCAGTTCCAAAACACGGATTATACAGATGGCATATATTAGATCCGATAAGATTTGAGAAAGAGTTAAAGGTTACTATTCAGGCATTAGGGTGGTGGCCTAATAGAAAATTCCAGCCATTAACAGATGATATAGCTTCAGTAGCATACTGGTATCAGACAGAACCCCACCAAGAATTCCCTAAACTTCCTTCTATAGAAGAGAGATGGCCAAGATAGAGTAATTTCTGCGATATACGGAGTTATAGAAAAATCATGAGGACTTATAAGTTACTAGATATTTCTAATGTAGTCATTTTAACCTCAGAATACAATACTAAGGTTAAATCGAAGGCTATAGATATACTTATTAAGGAGATAGAAAAACTTACTAATATTAGACTAAAAAGTGTGAGTAGTTGGGTAGAAGATGTCCCAGTGATAGTTATTACTTCTGAATCTTCGGGTCTTGCTTTGATCCAGCCTTATATAGAGTTGCTAGACAAGTTAGAAAAGCCTGGTAGAGAAGGCTATAGAATCATAGTTAAAGATGATAAACAGCCAGTTATACTGATAGTAGGAGCTGATGCTAGAGGGGTATTATATGGCATAGGGAAGTTCTTGAGGAAACTGATTTGGGATAAGGGGTCTATGAAGATAGAGCCTTTTAGTATCTCAAGTACTCCTAGATATTCTATTAGAGGACATCAGTTAGGTTACCGACCAAAGACTAATGCGTATGACGCTTGGGGTGTAGAGCAGTTTGAACAATACATAAGAGAACTTGCTTTATTTGGAGCTAACAGTATTGAAATCTTACCTCCAAGGACAGACGATGCTCCAACAAGTCCACACATGAAGGTAGACCCATTAGAGATGATGATAAAGTTATCAGAGATAATAGATTCTTATGGACTAGATGTATGGATATGGTATCCAAATATGTTCAGCGAAGAAGAGTACAAAGATGAGTCTTGCTTAAAGAAGGAGATAGAGGAGAGAGAAGAGATATTTAGTAAATTAAAACGAATAGATGCAGTATTTATACCTGGAGGAGACCCAGGGAGTTTAGAAGCAAATACACTATTTGAGTGGTCAGAGAAAGTTTATAAGATACTAAACAAATATCATCCAAATGCAAAGATATGGCTTTCTCCACAGTGTTTTAGACCTACCAAGAAGTGGCTAGGGGACTTTTACAATAATGTAAAGAAGGAACCAGAGTGGTTAGGTGGTATAGTCTTTGGACCATGGATAAAGACAACACTACCAGATTTAAGAAAGATCATTCCAGAAAAGTATCCTATCAGGCACTATCCAGACATTACCCATAGTCTACACTGTCAGTATCCAGTTAAGGATTGGGACATAGCATTTGCCATAACGTTGGGACGTGAGTGTATAAACCCAAGACCGAAAGCGGAAAAATATATACACAATCTGTTTGCCCCTTATACTATTGGAAGTATTAGTTATTCAGAGGGGATAAATGATGATGTAAACAAGTTTATCTGGAGTGACCAAGACTGGAATCCAAAGACTCCTGTTATAGAGACATTGAGAGATTACGCAAGGTTTTTTATAAGTCCAAGATTCACGGAAGAGATAGCACAGGGCATAATGGCGCTAGAAGAGAACTGGGAAGGACCACTATTAGTGAATGATAGGGTAGATATAACACTAAGACAGTGGCAGGATATAGAAAGGGTTGCTGATAAAGATGTTTTAAATAACTATAGATTTCAGATGTGTCTATTGAGAGCTTACTATGATGCATATATAAGGAGACGTTTAATCTATGAGACAGAGTTAGAGAGATCCGCATTAGATATTTTAGAGAAGGCAAAAGAGATAGGGTCTTTAAATGCTATAGAGCTTGCGGAGGGAGTATTAGAGAAGGCAAATAGACAACCTGTAGCACAAGAGTATAAAAAGAAGTGTTGGGATTTAGCAGATGAATTATTCAAGAATATAGGGGCTCAGCTTTCTGTAGAAAAGTATAATGCTATAGCATGGGATAGAGGAGCATTTATGGATGCAATAGATATGCCATTAAATAATTACAGGTGGTACAAGGTACAGTTCAAGAAGATAGGTAAGATAGAGAAAGAAGAAGATAGGCAGAAGGCTATTAGTGAGATTATCAATAGAACAAATCCTGGACCTGGAGGATTCTACGATGATCTAGGTAATCCAAGGAGTCTTAAGAGGGTGCTGTCAGATAAAAGATGGGAAGAAGATCCCGGATATCTATCATCTCCTTTAGTTGTCTTTACTCCATATCTACTTTACATTAGTGAAGAGTTAGAGGAGCAACTTGGAGGCGTACCTCTATCTTGGGTAAATAGTATAGCAACCCTATATGATACACCCCTAGTTGTAAGGTATGAAGATCTTAATCCGAACTCGAATTATAAATTGAGAGTTACCTATATAGGTTCTCTTGGAGGAAAGATAAAACTTATAGCTAATGAAAAGTACCTAATCCATGACTTTATAGATACTAAGAGGAGGATACTTACAGAGGAATTTACTATTCCAAAGGAGATCCTATCTAGTAGAGAGTTAATCCTTAAGTGGACAGCTGATGATGGAGAGCGAGGTTGTGAAATAGCTGAGCTTTGGTTGATAAAGGAGGCTGAAAGATGTTAAGGTTAAGAGGTGTTATACCGGCAATACTTACTCCCTTTGATGAAAACTATGAGATAGATGAGAAGGCATTCGAAGAGTTATGTAACTACCTCATTGAAGAAAAAGTAAACGGTCTATTTGTGGCTGGAACTACAGGGGAGGGTCCACTACTTTCTATAGAAGAGAGAACTAGACTTTTTAGATTGGCAGTTAAATCTTCTAATGGCAGAGTTCCAATAATTGCTCATGTTGGCTCTATATCTTTACAGGAGACAGTCATACTTATAAGGTCTGCTATAGAGGCTAAGGTAGATGCAGTTGCAATTGTAACTCCTTATTACTATAAACTAGATGAAATAGCAATTGAAGAGTACTATACTAGAGTATTGGAGAAAGCTAAAGGTTTTCCTGTATTCCTCTACAATATACCAGGGCTTACCAATAATTCTATAACTCCTAATCTAGCTCAGAAGCTATTTACTCAGGAGAGAATAATTGGAATAAAAGATAGTTCAGGGAATATTACTCTTATTAAGAGTTTTATAGATATCTCATCAGAATTTCAAGTTGTATCTGGGACTGATGAAATATTTCTCTTAGCGCTTACTTTAGGGGTAGTGGGAGCAGTTTCTTCTACTAGTAATGTCTTCCCAGAGATATTTAACGGTATTTATAGTGCCTTTATTAACAGAGATATGGAAAAGGCTATAGAAACTCAACGTAAGTTAAACGAGCTCTGTAAGATATTCCAATACGGAAAACTTATCTCTGCATATAAGTATGCACTGTCTCTAAAGGGAATTAGACTCCCTAGTAGGGTCAGATCCCCTCAAAGGGAACTTACTGAGGAAGAGAAGGATATAATAAAAGAGAGTCTCAAGAAATTTATCTAAAGAGGTGGTAAATAATGTTTGATATAGATTTAAGCAGGTATAGAATCCTGGACCTTTCTAAAGAGGTTATTCCTCCAGGGACAGAAGATAGACCATTTAAGGTAGAAAGGACTTTTCTTTCTGATAGAACATATAAGCATGATGTTTGGACTCATAGTCATGTTGGAACACATATAGAGGCATCGTCACACTTCTATGATGATGGGAAGGATATAAATGAGTATCCTTTGGAAGCCTTCTTTGGTAGAGCTATTCTCTTAGATGCCGAGCCCGGCACTATAGATGCTAAAATTATTGAAAGATTAATAGGGGATATTATAAAAGAGCAAGATATAGTAATTTGCAGGAATAAAAGGATAGGTTCCGGATATCCATATCTTACTACTGAGTCTGCTAGATGGTTGGCAGATAAAAGGATAAAGATGTTAGGTATAGATACTAATTTTAAATTGGGTAGAGATGTAGAAGAGGGTAGGCTTATTCATGATATATTAATGTCTAAAGGTGTTACATTTATTGAATTCTTAGATAATCTCCATCTAATCTCTAAGAGAGAATTCTTCTTTATGGCTTTACCTTATAAGGTAAAGATGGACAGTTCTTGGACTAGGGCGATTGCTGTTGAGGAAAGATAGGTTATGAGAAACTATATCCTCTCCCATGACTTAGGTACTACAGGTAATAAAGCAACCCTATATGATGAGGATGGAAATCTTGTTGCATCTTCTTTTTACTCTTATTCCACTTATTATCCTCATCCCAATTGGGTAGAGCAGAACCCATTAGATTATTGGAATGCATTTAAGTCTTCAACCCAAGAACTCTTAGCTAAGAGCAAGGTTAAGTCGAAGGAGATAGCTGTTATAAGTTTTAGTGGACAGATGATGGGGTGTTTACCAGTAGATAAAGATGGAAGTCCTCTAAGGAATATAATTATCTGGGCGGATCAGAGAGGTGTAAAGGAGGCAGAATTAATAAGGGAAAGGCTTGGAGAAGAAAAAGTATATAAGATTACAGGTCACAGAATAAGCCCTACTTACTCAGCAGCCAAGATTCTCTGGATAAAGAAGAATGAACCAGACGTTTTTTCTAAGACTTATAAATTTTTATTAGCCAAAGATTTTATTATCTATAAGCTTACCGGCAAATGGGTAACAGATTTTTCTGATGCCTCAGGAACTAATCTCTTTGACCTGCAGCAAGAAAAATGGTCAGAAGAGATCATAGAGGCTTTAGAAATTCCTATAGATAAATTACCGGAGGTTCATTCATCGCTAGAAGTCGTAGGAGAACTAACCCAGGAGGCATCTAGTGAATTAGATTTGCCCTCAGGAATCCCTATAGTTATAGGTGGAGGCGATGGAGCTTGTGCTGCTTGCGGAGCTGGCGTTGTAGAAGAGGGAGATGCTTATAACTATCTAGGAGCCTCCTCTTGGATTGCCATAGCATCTAAGAGACCTATATATGATTCTAGACTTAGGACCTTCACCTTTCATCATCTTGCTCCAGGATTATTTATGCCTACAGGAACTATGCAGTCGGCAGGTCTTTCTTATCAGTGGGCAAGGGATAATCTGGCTATTAGAGAAAAAGAGATTGCCTCTAGTTTTAATCTAAGCCCTTACGAGATAATGGATTTAGAAGCAGAAAAAATTCCTCCTGGCTGTGAGAATCTTATATTTCTTCCTTATCTTTTAGGTGAGAGAAGTCCCCATTGGAACCCTAATGCTAGAGGGGTATTTATAGGTCTTACTCCAAGACACACAAGGACTCATCTTATAAGGGCAGTCTTAGAAGGGGTAGGGTTTAATCTCAGGATAATACTAGACGCATTCTTGATCCAAGGAATAGATATAAAAGAGATAAGATTAATTGGTGGTGGAGGAAAGAGTAAATTTTGGGCAAATATACTGGCGAATATATTTGAGAGAGATATCCTTAGGATGGAGACCTCAGAAGAAGCTACATCTCTAGGTTCGGCTATAGCAGGCGGTGTAGGGGTAGGGATATTCCAGAGTTTAAAGGTAGCAAAAGAGATCGTGAGGATAAAAGAAAGAATTATACCTGAAGAATCCAAGATTACTGTATACAGGAGAATATTTCCTATCTTTATCGATGCCTATGAAAGATTAATACCAATATTTGAGAAGTTGGGAGGATAAATAGATGAAGATCCCTTATTCTAATAGTGAACTGTTTGATTTTGGGCCTCAAAGAACTTTCCAGGGGGAAGCTCTCTCTCAGATAGCTTTCCCCTTGGGAGGAATTGGTACAGGGACGGTATCTCTGGGAGGAAGAGGAAACTTACAGGATTGGGAGATCTTTAATAGACCGGCTAAAGGGTTAAATCTACCGTTTACATTCTTTGCTATAAGAATAAAAGATAGAGAAAAGTATAAGGCTAAGGTATTGGAGTCTAAAATACTCCCTCCATATACTGCTAGTCATGGGCTACCAAATAGTAGAGTTTCAGGACTTCCAAGGTTTGATTCAGCTAAATTTAAAGGAGAATATCCTTTTGCCTACATAGAATTTTTAGATAGAGATTTACCGCTGGAAATAAATCTAGAGGCATTTAATCCTCTAATCCCCCTAAATGACCTTGATTCAGGTTTACCGATAGCTATATTCTATTTTACTCTAAAAAATATAGGTTATACATCTATTAAAGGAACTCTAGCTTTTAGTATGCTTAATCCTGTTGGATATGATGGAAAGGTTTCTTTGAGAAATGTCTATGGGGTAAATAATAGATACGCACCTTGTTTTGGCTCTAATCTTAATGAGTTTTTGAATGAGGGTCTAATAAAAGGTATAAGGATGAGTAGTTTAAAATTCAAGAAGGAAGATTTTTTATATGGCAGTGTTGCAATAGTAACTACATGGGAAGATATTACTTACACCTTGAGATGGCTAAGGAGTGGCTGGTTTGATGATCTGCAGGACTTCTGGGATAGATTTAGGAATGAAGAAAGGCTGAAAGAGGAAAAATCTCCTGAGCCTAGTCCCGAAGGACAAACAGACGTAGCTACATTAGGATTGAATTTTGATCTTCTACCAGGTGAAGAGGTGAGATTACCTATTTTCCTTGCCTGGTATTTCCCATACCTTCCAGAAGAGATTACAAAATACTTTAGGATAGAGCCTCTAAAAGATGAGATTCGATTAAAGACCTATTATTCTACTAAGTTCGATGATTCCTGGGATGTAGCAAAATATACGGTTAAAAACCTAGAGAGACTTGAAAGGGAAACAAGAAAGTTTCACAATCTATTCTTTTCAAGTACACTACCCAACTATATATTAGATGCAATCTCAAGTCAGATCTCTACTATAAGGACCAATACATGTTTTAGGACAGAAGATGGCTATTTCTTTGGCTTTGAAGGATGTAGTGATAATGAAGGATGTTGTCCAATGAACTGTACCCATGTATGGAACTATGAACAGACCTTGGCTTACCTCTTCCCACAGTTAGAAAGAAAGATGCGTGAGGTAGAATTCTTATATAATGTAGATGAGACAGGTAAGATGTCCTTTAGGACAATGTTACCCTTAGGTACAGGAAGATGGGGATTTAAGCCTGCAGCGGATGGACAGATGGGAAGTATTATAAGGGCTTATAGAGAATGGAAGCTATCAGGAGATGATGAATTCTTAAAGGAGTTATGGCCCAATATAAAAAAGGCTCTAGAATTTGCCTGGATAACTTGGGATTTGAATAAAGATGGAATTATGGAACAGGAACAGCATAATACCTATGATATAGAATTTTATGGACCAAATACAATGACTGGTTTATTCTACCTTGGAGCACTTAAAGCTTGTTCAGAGATTGCAGAGAGGTTAGGGGAATTAGAGAGGTCAAGAGAATATTTAGAGCTATTTGAAAGAGGAAGCAAACTACTAGTTGAAGAACTATTTAATGGCGAATACTTTATACAAAAATATGATAGGACTAAGGATTATAGATACCAGTATGGAGATGGGTGTCTATCTGACCAGCTTCTGGGCCAGTGGCTCTCTACTACTATTGGTTTAGGAGACCTTATTCCTAAAGAATATGTGAGAAAGGCTCTAGAGTCTATATTTAAATATAATTGGAAGGATGATCTGTCGAATCATTCCAACTGCCAGAGGACCTATGCTTTAAATAATGAAAAGGGATTGATTTTGTGCACCTGGCCTAGGGGTAATAGAGAAAGATTTCCATTCCCGTATTCAGATGAGGCATGGACAGGGATTGAGTATCAGGTAGCAAGTCATCTAATTTATGAGGATTTTATAAAGGAAGGACTTACAATAGTAAAGGCTCTGAGGGAAAGATTTGATGGTTTGAAACGAAACCCCTGGAATGAACCTGAGTGTGGGCATCACTATGCTAGGGCCATGGCTAGTTGGGCTTTACTTTTAGCACTTTCTGGCTACGAGTATGATGGAAGAGACTTTACTATAGGATTTAAGCCTAAGTTAGCTTCTTCTAACTTTAGATGCTTCTTCTCTACAGATAGTGGTTGGGGAAGATTTGCTCAGGAAATTTCAAAAAGTTCTTTCAAAGCTACTATAGAAAGCTTTTACGGAAAAGTAAAGATAAAAAACATAAGGCTAGATGTACCGAAAAAATTTATAGGAGAGTTTTCTGTAAGATTGATAAGTGAAGCCTCACAGCTATTAGATGCTGTCTTAGACAAAGACATTATAAGGCTAAAAGAGACTTTAGAATTAGAGGAAGGGAATATAATAGAGATAGAAATTCATTGCCCGTATTAAATCCATTGTTCATGTGGTAGGATTTTTATACAGGTACTAATAAAGGCTATAGCAGATAGTGCTGTCAAATAGTTCTATACAGTATCTAGCATCTCCTCTAATATCTCTGCTGAATCCCTGACTATCTTGGGATATATAGTATGAATTCTTTTTTTCCATCTGGGGTATTAATATCTGCGCCAAGTAATTCTCTGCATAATATCGAACTATTTTTCTCCTTGAATCTAGCTATATATTCTCTCACTATATTGTGAACTTCTTCTTTTGCCTCACTACTAAAAGTAGTAAATCCATATTTGAGCCCTAATGCCATAATTGCTCCAGTTACTGCTCCGCATACTTCGCCTATCCTTCCCAATCCACCACCAAAGCCGCTTGAGACTAGAAGTGCTAATTCTCTTTTTAAACCTAGGTCTGGAGCATAAGTAGAAATAACTGCTTGAGAGCAGTTAAATCCACTCTCAAAGGTCTTAACCACTTCTTCTACTTTATTCATAGTAACCCTCCTTGGTAATTGATTAGTATTTTGGGGATAATTTTTTATTATATCAAAAATAGACTTTCTATCAGTATTGACTTTTATTAATCTTCATATCAATATAATAGAGAACTAGTTTAGATTTTGGAGGTAAACTTATGACTGATAGAGAAAGATTCCTGAATATTATGCAGTTTAAGCCGGCAGATAGAGTCCCTAACTATGAGCTAGGTGTCTGGGGGCAGACGATAGAGAGATGGTATAATGAAGGGCTTCCAAAGGATGTCTGTTATTGGAACTGGTTTGAAGGAGAACCTTATTTCGAAATAGATAGGAGAGGTTTTATACCTATTAACGCTGGAATGATTCCAAGATTTGATGAAGAGATACTAGAAGAGACTGATAGATATGTTATCTTTAGAGATGGAGTAGGGCGTGTTAGAAAGGCTATGAAAGAGGGAACTGTAATGGGGACGAGACCTTCTATGGACCAGTATCTAGATTTTCCAGTAAAAAATAAAAAAGACTTTGAAGAGCTTAAGAGACGTTATAATCCGAATTCTCCTATAAGGTATCCTATGTGGTGGGACGAAATGGTAAGATTGTGGAAGGATAGAGATTATCCTTTATGTCTTTTTACAAATGCCCAGATAGGATTCTATTGGACCTTAAGAGAATGGGTTGGAACAGAAAATCTTTCCTATATGTTCTATGATGATCCAAATTTAGTTCATGAGATGTTAGACTTTATAGCAGATTTTATAATAGAACTGAGTACTAAGGCTCTCTCTAGCGTTCAGATTGATTATTTTAACTTTTCAGAGGATTTTGCCGGTAAGGGTGGACCATTGATATCTCCAAGGATATACAAAGAATTTTTTGCCCCTAGAGTAAGAAGGGTAGTTGAGCATTTTAGGAAATATGGGGTCAAGTACTTCTGGGTTGATAGCGATGGAAATTTTGAGGTCTTAATACCTCATATGCTTGAAGCGGGTATTAATGGTATCTGGCCCCTAGAACAGGCAGCAGGAATGGACCCAATTAAACTTCGTAAGGAGTATGGGAAAGACTTAGTCTTACTTGGAGGCATAGATAAAAGAGAACTTACCAAAGATAAGGCTTCCATAGAGAAGGAATTGTACAGCAAAGTACCATATCTATTAGAATTTGGTGGATATATACCTCATCTAGACCATACCTTTCCACCTGATATATCTTATGAAAATTTTCTCTACTATATGAAATTAAAAAAGAAACTTTTATCAGGAGGTTAGTATATGATATCAGAACAGGAATACTATAATAAAGTTTATGGATGTTGGCTTGGTAAGAATGCAGGAGGAACACTAGGTACCCCCCTTGAGAATATGTGGGGTAAAGAAGAGATGTTTGATGTATGGTGGTACCCAAAACTACAGGAGGGTGGGCTTCCCAATGATGACCTTGAGTTACAGTTGATATGGCTTATGGCTCTCGAAGAAAGAGGATTAGATATTACTGCTAGAGACCTAGCAGAATATTGGCTAGACTATATTGCATATAACTTTGATGAATATGGCTTAAACAAGACAAATCTTAAAAAAGGTTTAGTACCACCTGTATCTGGCTATTTTAATAACTGGTTTAAACACTGTATGGGGAGTCCAATACGTTCTGAGATTTGGGCTTGTATTGCACCCGGACTGCCGAATGTTGCAGCTAGGTATGCCTATGAGGATGCAATAGTAGATCATGCTGGAGGAGAGTCAGTATACGGAGAAATTTTTAATGCAGTAGTAGAGTCGGCTGCATTTGTTATCTCTGATAGGATGAAACTACTTGAGATTGGATTATCATTTATCCCAGAGAATTGTGAGACGGCAAAGGCTATAAAAAATGCTATAACTGCCTATCAAAGGGGTATGGATTGGAAGGAGGCGAGAAATTTTGTCCTGAGAAATTCTTACAGTCCAATAGCACAATACTCGCCGGTGAACCTTGGTTTTCAGACTATAGGATTTCTGTATGGAGAAGATTTTGGAGATGCGATATGTAAAGCGGTGAACTGTGGATATGATACAGACTGTACTGGGGCTACCCTAGGTTCTATACTAGGAATAATTCTCGGTAAAGATGGTCTTCCTTCTAAGTGGATAGAGCCTTTAAGTGATAAAATTGTTACAAATGCGAGCTGGGGCGGGATAAAGAATATAAAAGAACCAAAGAATTTAGACGAATTAACCAAGAGGGTATGTAGGATAGGGAAAAAGATACTAGCTCTCTATGAGGATGAGTCAAATCCCTTTATCCCTAAAGAAGAGGTCAAACAGCTCTGGTATATTCCACCTACAAGGATAAATTATGACCTAAAGACTATTAAAGCTTCTGTAGACTATATAGATAACCCTGCTATTCAATTTGGAAAAGAGAAAAGATTTGATCTTGTTGTAGAAAATCCTCATCCTGAAGTTATAGAAGCTAAGATTAGTTGTGAATTTCCTAAAGGATGGAGGGTAACCCCTGAAGAGGAAAAGATCATTTTAAAGCCCAGAGAAAAATGTACGCTTTCATTCTCTTTATCAGTCTATGATGTGAAATATATAGAGACCTCTAATCGTGGAAGTATACTGGTCTCTATAAAAGATAGGCCTTGTATCCCTGAGATTCCAGTTGTATATTTGGGTTCAAACAGATGGCTAATTTCTTCTAGATTTAATGGGGATATAGATACAGAGACGCCAATAGAGAAAGATACGAACCCTAGCGGTCTAGGAGAAAACTGGACGATAGTAAATTTTGACGAAAATGAGCTTTTGGTTGAACAGTACTTTAATAATAAACCTGGAATAATATATCTAAGACACTATATCTATTCTCCAACTGCTAGACCTGTTAGATTAGGTTTACCTTCTAACTGTCCGTTTAAGATGTGGCTAAATGGAGAAAAGATTCACGAGGTAAAGACAGAAGGGATTCTCAGACCAAACTATGGCGGTGATGGGAGAAGTTATGTAGTATCTAACTTTAGAGAGGGCTGGAATCAGGTATTAATAAAGATAGAAAGAAGAGAAAAACCAATTGAGGCTCACTTTATTGTTTCTTCTGGTGATAGATTCTCTCATGGCTTAGCAGATCTTATAGAGTGTAAATTCCCCTGGGAAATGGCCTAGTAACTAATGAATGAGACAGGAGACGTCCTGTCTCATTCATATTACAGTTAGTTTATAACCAGCAGATTTTATAGCAGAAACTAACTCCTCACTATGTTCTTTATTTCTCGTCTCTACCGATATCTCTACCTCAACTAACCCTATAGGGACTATTGGATTTAATCTCTCATGATATATGGATATTATATTTGCGCCAATGTTGGCTATTATACTCAAAAGCTTATGAAGCTCACCAGGTCTATCGGGTATAGCAGTTATAAACTTTAATCTTCTACCAGATTTGGTTAATCCATGTTCAATTATTGTAGAGATAAGATTTACATCAATATTTCCACCGCTCAATATGGCAACTACATTGCTCTTAAGAAGAATTTTGTCATATATAATGGCAGATACACTTACCGCTCCAGCCCCTTCCACTATCATCTTACACCTTTCCATTAAAAAGAGGATGGCTCCAGCAATTTCTTCCTCTTCTACAAGAACAATGTCATCTACCAGCTTTGAAATTATTTCTAGAGTAATCTTTCCAGGTTTTTTAACTGCAATTCCATCGGCTATTGTCTCACAGGTTATATCCTCTATCTTACCTTTAGATATTATGTTATATACACTAGGAACCGCCTTAGTCTGAACTCCAATTACTCTTATTTTAGGATCTATACTTTTTACTACAGATGCTATTCCAGAGATTAATCCGCCTCCCCCAATAGGTACTATTATCATATCTACGTTTGGAAGCTGTTCTAAAATCTCCAGTGCTATAGTGCCTTGACCTGCTATAACATCTGGATCGTCATAGGGAGAGATAAATATCCTTCCCGTTTCTTTTGCTATCTCTAAAGCCTTTTCCTGAGATTCATCAAATGTCCTGCCATATAGGATAATTTTACTTCCATAACCTTTAGTTGCTTCTATCTTGCTAATAGAGGCAAACTCAGGCATAACTATGACAGAATCTATACCTAACTTTGAACTGGCATAAGCCACCCCTTGTGCATGATTTCCTGCAGAGCAGGCTATAATACCCTTTGTTTTTTCACTTTCTGAGAGTTGTGATATCTTAAAATAGGCACCTCTTACTTTAAATGAACCTGTTTTCTGAAAATTTTCACACTTGAGATATATCGAATGTGAGGTCCACTCTGAAAGGGTACTAGAATAGATAAGTGGAGTCTTATGCACAATTTTGGTTAAGAGTGCCCTTGCCTCCTTTATTTTTTCAAGTAGAATCATTTTATAGGGATTTTAAGCAGTCTGTACAGACGTAAATCCTCTTAATCTCTCCATTTATAACTCTTTTAACCTTCTGTAAATTAGGTAACCAACGTCTACGGGTCCTTCTATTGGAGTGGCTTACATTATTACCGTATATAGGACCCTTTCCACATATACTGCACCTTTTAGCCATTATTTCTTCCCTCCTTATTTTTAAGAGTAGGCAAGGGCATAATTCAATTAATAGGTTATCATTCATTAGTCTATAAAGTCAATAGATATAATCTTAACATTTTCTTAACCATATCTTAATCTTTTCTTAACATATTATTCCTATACTAGTCATTGTTAAATTGATAGATAACTTAGCAGTCTAGGTAACCTCATCATATGACCTACCCCCCTTACAATAGGGACCGCTAAGGTCCCTATTGTTTTTATTGGTGAAAATTTATTTCAAAGAGGCTGATTTAGAGATAAATTCTATCTTCTTTTAAAAAGTAAAAGGAGTCCTTCGTTTATTAAAAATGCTAGAGTAATTAATATGAAAGGTATCTTTGGATTAACACTGTATGCTAGACCTCCAATAATTCCAGCAGGGGATATAAAGACTAAAAGTATTACTGTTAGAATAGCTAATGACTTAGCTCTATTTTCATCAGAGATAAGGTTAGCTACACTTGATTCTAGATAAGGATTAGTTATTATATTTCCACCAGCAGAAAGCATCGTAGCAACTATCACTCCAAGTATATTTCTAGGAGGAAGTAGTATTAGTATTATATTGGCTAGCATAGATATTACAAAGCCTATTATCATATAATTAATAGAATACTCTTCTTTGAATCTAGGTATTGCTAGAAAAAGTAAGATTAGCATAGCAACTGATGAAAATGCAGGAAATAAGCCAATAAGTGAATCTTTTATCTTGAGTGCATTTACTAAGTATATAGACAGGTAAGTTCCCCTTATCGCCATCTGAAAATTGTTTAGTATGTAGACACCGACTATAATCATTAATGGCTTGTTGTTTATTATCTCTTTTAGTACCTCCTTATACTCCTTTAGGCTTTCTCTGAAATTTATCCCTCTACTTTCCAATTTTTTCTTAATACTTATCTCTGTATCATAAGTAATGGCATTTCTGCCAAAGAACATTACTGTCATACTTATACAGGCAATAAGATACATAAGCCTTACAGCAGGTACTAGGGTAAGCCTACTTACTAGTAACCCTCCAAGTGGTGCAAAGAACCCAGATATAACAGATATTATCTGTAGGATAGTGAATATTGCTGATCTGTTTTCGGGCTCTGTATCTTCTACTAAGAGGCAATTCCATGCGGTATTGGGTATCTTTTGAAAACTATTTACTATAACTGCAGCTAGAAAATACCAGAAGTTTTGGGCTATTGCCCATATAAGAGTGGCAATACTCCAACTGACTATATCAAATATAAGTAGAGCCGTTCTTCTTCCTAGCCTATCTGTAAGATGCCCACTTATAAATGAGGTAAATATCTGAAGAACAAGATTTATGGAGGTAAGGAGTCCTATTTGTGTCTCTTTAAGCCCTAGAGATAACATATACACGGAGGCATAGGTAGCAAACATATTGAAAGGAACAACCCACATAGCTTCAAATATTAAGCAAGCCCTTGCATTACCCTTAATTCTGCTGAGCAACGTCCCTTTCTCCTTTCTTTTTTAGATAGAGCTTACCATAATTCTTTACAAAATACAAATATAGCTATTGAAAAGATATTAATCTTGATGTTATAATTTCTTTGTAATATAAAGCATTACACGGAGGAAGTGAGATGGCTTTAGGTGAGGGATATGATGGGGAATAAGTGGTAGGTATAAAGTAGATTCTTCAAGGACTTTAAATTTTTAATGGAGGAGGTCAAATGAAGATGAAAAAGTGTTTAATAAGTTTAGTAAGTGTATTTCTTGTTACTGCCCTTTTATTAGGTGTATCTTTTGCACAGGCTCCTCTCCAATTGCCTAGGAAAGAGACCCTTTATATAGCAGGAATGCAGTGGGGACCACCAACTAGTTTTAACCCTATGGCTCCTGCTCCTGCTTGGCCAACTAATAGGGGACAGCACTATTTAATATATGAGACTCTATTTGTCTATAATCTGTTAACTGGAAAACTAGATCCTCTTATTGGTGAGAGTTTTAACTGGTCTATCTATACACTTACAGTAAAACTTAGAAAAGGAGCCAAATGGCAAGATGGAACTCCATTAACTGCAAAGGATGTAGTATACACCCTAGAGCTTGGTAAGAAATACTCTCTTTACTTTTCTTCGTTCTGGAATTTTATTACTGATGTGAAGGCAAAAGATGACCTTACAGTTGTTATGACACTAAACAAAGATAATCCTAATAAGAAAAGAGTTGAAGTATTCTTAGGTCAGATATTTATTGTTCCTCAGCATATATGGAGTAAGATAGATACTAGTCAAAGAGCTTTACTAGAATATCCAAACACCGAACCTGTTGGATCTGGACCATATAAGCTCTTGGCTTATTCTCCGGAGCAGATAGTTCTACAGAGAGATGATAACTATTGGGGTATACCTTACTATGGAAAACCCGCACCTAAATATGTAGTACATCCTATATTTAAGAGTAATGACGCAGGAAATCTTGCCTTTGAAAGGGGTGAGGTAGATTTCTCTCAGCAATTCTGTCCAGAAATTTGGAAGATGTGGGAAGTAAAGAAGCTTCCAGTAGGAACTTGGTATAAGAAGGAACCCTATCATATACCAGCCTCTATCCCATCCCTTTATATAAATATTCATAAGAAGCCACTAAATAATCCTCTAGTGAGAAGGGCTCTAGCCTATGCTATAAACTATCCAAAAATAGCCGAGACAGCAATGTCTAGATATTCGCCTCCGGCGAAATCAAGTCTAATTATTCCAGTAGGTGTCCCTGAAAAGAAATACTTCAGTCAAGAAGATGTTGATAAGTATGGATGGAAGTACGATCCTCAGAAGGCCATAGAAATCTTAGAGAAACAACTAAAAGCCAAGAAAGGTCCAGATGGAATCTATGTCTTACCAGATGGAACCAGATTAGGCCCATTTATCGCAGAATGCCCTTACGGTTGGACTGACTGGATGACGAGTTTAGAGGTAGTTGCAGAGAGTGCAAGAGCTGTTGGAATTGATGTCAGAACACAATATCCAGATGCCCCTGTCTGGACAGATCATAGAAATACTGGTAACTTTGACCTTCTTATGAATACACCTGCAGGTGGATATACCCCTGCCCACCCATGGCTAAGGTTCTTTGAAGTTATGGAGATTAAAGGGGTACCTCCAATTGGGCAGGTAGCTTACTGGAACTTTAATAGATACTCTAACAAGAAGGCAAGCTCGCTCCTGGAGGGTGCTGCTAAAATAACAGATGAGAAGAAGCTAGCCGCTATATATAGAGAATTAGATAGGATCTTTATGAAAGACATACCTATAATTCCTCTTGAGTATAGACCTTGGCACTTCTATGAATATAACGAGACTTATTGGACGGGATTCCCTAATGAAGATAACCCACTTGCCTCTCCATTACATACTGCTCAGGGAATCAGAATCTTCTATATCATTAAGCCAAAGGAATAGTAGATTAACTTTACTTAAAAAGGGAGGGCAAAAGTATCTTTTGCCCTCCCTTTTGTTAGAAAGGAGAGACTATGAAGAACCCATTTGCTAGATACTTACTCCAAAAATTAATTTGGTATGTTCTAGCCTTTTTTGTTGCAGTTAGTCTAAATTTTATCTTACCAAGACTCATCCCAGGTAATCCTGTTTCTGTTATAGTAAATCAGATGGCTACTGGTGGAGTCCCAAGCGATACTCTAGAGAGACTTTACTCTACGTATATGAGGGAGTTCGGTCTAGATAGGCCTCTGTATGTACAGTATTTCAATTATCTGCGTAATATATTGCGTTTAAATCTTGGAACATCATTTATGCTATATCCCGGCAAGGTGAAAGACCTTATAGGGAGAGCCTTACCTTGGACCATAGGTTTGCAAGTCCCTGCAATATTATCGGGATGGATTCTTGGTAATTTATTGGGAGCCTTTAGTGCATATAAGGGAGGAAAATTTGATAGTGTAGCTTTTACCCTCTCTTTAGTATTTTCTAATATCCCCTACTACTGTCTTGCTATAGTCTTTCTCTATCTTCTAGCTGTTAGATTTGGTGTATTCCCTGTGGGTGGTGGTTATAGCTTTGGTACTGTACCTACATTGTCGTGGAGATTTATTGTTGATGCCATCCATCACTATATACTTCCTTATCTCTCTATGGTTTTAGTGGCTATAGGTGGACAGGCTATAGGGATGAGAGAGATGTCTATATATGAACTTACCTCTGACTATGTCAATTATGCAAAGAATTTAGGCGTAAGGGATGAGAAAATTATAAGGTACGTATTTAGAAATGCAATGCTACCCCAAATTACTGGATTAGCGATTGCATTTGGTACTATGATGGGCGGTGCTCTAGTGACTGAATCTGTTTTCTCATATCCTGGGGTAGGGAGTTTACTCTTTACTGCCATAAGGCAGAGTGATTATCCTCTTATTCAAGGTTGTACTCTTATAATAACTGTTGCGGTTTTGACTGCGAATTTCTTAGTAGAAATAGCATATGGCTTTATAGATCCGCGAATAAGAGCGGTTCAGTTAGGGGAGAGATAATATGAAGGATATACTTATATTACTTTTTAGGTCTAAAAGATTTATCGTAGGTTTTATTCTATTTATAGCGATTCTTTCATTTGCATTAATAGGCCCAATACTTAATCCTAAAGATCCATTCCAGATGGTTGGTGGCCTTTTTAGTCCCCCCTCCGATAGATTTATTCTTGGCACTGATAATCTAGGTAGGGATGTTTTTACCCAGCTTATGTATGGGACAAGAACCTCCCTTCTTATTGGGTGTACTGCTGGTATTATAGCCACCAGTATAGGGGTTACTATTGGCTCTATAGCAGGTTATAAAGGTGGAATGGTTGAAGAGATACTGATGGGTATAACTAATGTATTTATTACTATCCCTTCTATAGTTATACTGATACTCCTCTCTATTGCTATCAAAACTAGGTCTGCATTAGTGATGGGATTAGTTATAGGAGTAACGGCTTGGCCCTGGACCGCTAGGGCAGTTAGGGCTCAAACATCTAGCTTAAAGACAAGGGAGCATATAGATATAGCAAGGATAAGTGGATTTAGCTCAGTAGAGATGATAATCTGGGAGATACTTCCATATATGTTTTCTTATATTTTTATGGCCTTTATACTACAATTTTCTGGTGGGATATTGAATGAGGCTACTCTAAGCATGCTAGGTCTTGGACCATTTCAGACCGTATCCCTTGGAGTAATGTTGCACTGGGCTTTACTATGGGAGGCAGTAAGAACTGGAGCCTGGTGGGCATTTATTCCACCTGTTATATGCCTTTCTATGACGACCTTTTCTCTTATGAGTATGAATAGCGGTATGGATGAGGTCTTTAATCCTAGACTGAGAAGGAGTTAGCGATGGGTAATCTCTTGACAGCTATTGACTTAAAAGCCTATTATAGAACAGTTCAAGGGGAAGAAATTAAAGCTGTAGATGGTGTCTCCATAGAGGTCAAAGAAGGAGAGGTTTTGGGGATAGCTGGAGAATCTGGCTGTGGAAAGTCTACACTGGCATCGGTTCTTGCCTTTACAATTATCCCTCCTCTATATTTAATAGATGGTGAGGTTAGGACTAATGGGACTAACATACTAACTCTTGATAAAGAGACCTTAAGGAGAGAAATAAAGGGTAAATATATATCTATTGTTCCTCAAGGGGCTATGAATTCCTTAAACCCTACCCTGAGGATTAGGAACTTTGTGATAGATGTGTTAAAGGAACATTTCCCAGAGATATCTAGAGAGGAGGCCTTACAGAGAGCCAGGGAAAGGTTTGAAGCATTATCATTGCCTCTGAGGATATTAGATGCCTACCCTCATCAGCTTAGCGGAGGAATGAAGCAGAGGACAGTGACTGTAATCTCAACCCTATTAAATCCAAAGGTATTAATAGCAGATGAACCTACATCTGCCCTGGATGTTTCTAGTCAGAAGGTCGTAATAAAGTTACTTGTTGAACTTTTAAGAAGGCAGATTATAAAAAGCGTCGTCTTTATAACTCATGAACTTCCCCTACTAAGGCACTTTGCTGATAGGATAGCTATTATGTATGCAGGAAAGATTGTAGAGATTGGTCCTATGGAAAGTATTATCTTTGATCCACTACATCCTTATAGTAAGATGTTGATGTCATCAGTTTTAGTGCCGGAGAAAGGAATAAAATCAAAGAAGATAGAAGCTATACCTGGAGTTCCTCCGAATCTGAAAAATCCACCTTCTGGATGTCGATTCCATCCTAGATGTCCTTCCTATATAGAAGGTGTATGTAATACTGCTGTTCCATCTCTTATAGAAATAAAGCCAGACCATAAGGTTGGTTGTTTCTTGTACGGAGGAAAAGATGGAGAAAATTAGAGATAGAGAACTCTTAAGAGTTGAGAACCTGACCAAGATATTTGGTTCTGGTAAGTCACAGGTAAAAGCGGTAGATAATGTTTCTTTTTCTATTAGAGAAGGAGAAATAGTTACCCTTTTGGGGGAGAGTGGTAGCGGTAAGACCACTACTGCTAGATTGATATTGAAATTATTACCTCCTACAAGTGGTAGGATAATATTTAGAGATAGAGATATTACTTATGTGTCTTCACGTAAAGAGTTACTAAATTACTGGAGAGAGGTGCAGGCAATATTCCAAGACCCGTTTTCTTCATTTAATATCTTTTACTCTATAAAAAGGGTTTTGAGTAATGCATTTAGACTTGTCCCAAATCCTGTATCTAATGAAGAAAAGGAACAGATAATAAGGGAGTCTCTATTAAATGTTGGGTTAAATCCTGATGAAGTTCTAAATAAGCGTCCATATGAGCTAAGTGGTGGGCAGAAGCAGAGGATAATGTTAGCTAGGGTATTAGTTATAAAACCTAAACTCCTTATTGCAGATGAACCGACATCTATGATAGATGCATCTTCTAGGGCTGGTATATTAAACCTACTCCTAGACCTTAGAAAAAGGTATGGTATGTCAATAATGTTCATTACTCATGATATAGGATTAGCCTATTACACTAGTGATAGACTCTTTATAATGAATAATGGAAGGATAGTAGAGTCTGGAGATGCAGAAGAAATCATATCTAATCCTAAAGACTCTTATACAAAGAAGCTTTTAGAAGATGTTCCAGTAATTCACAGGAAGTGGGAGCTATAGCTCCCACTTTTGCTCTTTCAATATTATATAGAAATTATTCCTTCAAATACCTTTTCCACTTTCCCAGACAAAAATATATTTTCTCTATTTTCCCACTCTATATATAGACTTCCACCTTTAGAAGTCACTTTATAATTAGTTTTTTCTTCACCTCTTAATACTTTAGCCACCACTACTGCACAGGCTCCTGTCCCACATCCTAGGGTCTCCCCTACTCCTCTCTCCCATATCCTTATATTTAATTCATCCTTGTCTTCACCAGTTACCCAAATTACACTTGTTCTCTCTGGAAATAAAGGATGATTTTCAATCTGTGGACTGTATCTTTCAAATATGTCGTCGGTGAGGTCTTTGTAGAATATTACAGTATGAGGAGTACCTATTGAGACTATAGTAGCATTAAATATCCTGTATTTAACCAATATAGGATAATCTACTATGGGAGAAAAATCCAATATTGTTGGAATCTCTTCTGGTTTTAGTAAAGGCTTTCCTAAATTTACTCTTACAATCCAATCTTTTCTATCTGATATTTCTGCCTCCTTTATACCGTTAATGGTCTCTACCTCAACGAAATTTTTGTCTATATGTCTTAATTCGCAAAATACCCTAGTAGAACATCTTAGTCCATTCCCACACATATCTTCTGTCCCATCTGGATTAAACATACGCATCCTGTAATCAGCCACATCAGAAGGCAAAATGACAATTAAGCCATCTGCACCAATACCAAAATGTCTATCAGTTAGTCTTCTACTTAATAGGCTCCAATCTAACTCTTTCCCTTCCCAAGTTATGACAATAAAGTCATTCCCTACCGACTGCATCTTTGTAAAGAATAATCTTTGCATCTTTCTCCCTCTAGGTATATTTCAAGATTATCTATCACGCTCTTAAACCATTTTCTAGTGGGATCCATAGCAATAAACCACCATGCAGAAGGTCTATAGTTTGTATATGGAAGATTTTCTTTGATTAGATAAGAGTATCGAAGTATCTCTGCCTTAGCCCTTTCTGCTTCTATTTCTAGTTCTTTTAATTTTTCTCTTATCTCTTTTATCTCTTTTGCTTTCTCCATACTCCAAGTTTCGTTCTTAAGTCTCCTTAACTCTTCCTTTAATCTCCTTCTTTCTAGAGGCTCTATAGCCTTTCTTAACCTGTCCTTTATCTCTTTTGCTTTCTGCCAATTTGACTCTATTGGAATCCTTTTTAAGATAAGTTCCTTTTTTAACTGATTATATAAGGACAGTTTTTCATCCCATAATTTCCCTCTTATCTTAATTAGAAATTGCATAATCTCTCTTGGTTTTCTTATATTGGCTAAATTATAAATGAAGAAATTTTGTTCATCTACAACTTCTCTCCACCTATTACTAAATTCCTTAAGTTCGATAACATCTTTCCCAAACCCTATCCTCATATAATCGGGAAGAGTTATCCTTCCATCTATGTTTCTTATCAAGTCCCATGTTTTATATTTGAGCCTGAGAATGGGATAGAATTCGGCATTTATACCGTTTTCTTCCAGCATCTTTTCCATCTTGAACGTAAGGTTATAATATAATGAACCCTTCTCGTTGAATACAGGTATAAATTCACTCCTTATCATAGACAATAGAGCAACCGCTTTTCCTACAATGGCAACATTTTTCCCAAAGTTTCTCTCTATAACCTCTGCTAAATCTTTGAGAGAGGTGATGGGATTATCTAAAGGAACCCTTATCTCCTTTTCCCCCTCTATTATAAGAGATTTAGGCTGTATAAGTATAGTGCCTCTTTCTTTTTTAGGTATCACTAGGTCAAATGGTACAGCTCCATAACCAAAGTGATCTAGAGTATATATGCCAGAGTCTTTCACTACCTCGTCGTAACATCTTTTGTAGATGTTACTTGTAGATGGATTTAGAAAGCCTTCTATAATAGAAAATCTTGGCAGGTTACAAGTTTCTATATTAAATCTAAAGAGCTCTAAAGAAGATGTCAGTATTATATCTTGAGGGACATACCCTATAAGTTCTTGCCAGAACCATCTATATAATTCCTTAAACAGGTCTGTAATTGTACTAAATTTGTTTTCCTTGGCGTAATCCAAGATAAATCCTTTAATTCTATCGCAGAAATCTTTTATACATTGTCTTTCTCCTATGAGATCCTTTGCTCCACGCGTCCCCCACTCTATAAGTTCTATAAGTTTCTCCAGAACATCTTGAAGTTTAACATCGCAGGCAACTATAGACCTAGCTCCACTTTTTACTACTGCCATCCAACCCCAAGCAGAAGTAATATCATCTAGGAATTTATCCCTTTGTTCTATCGGAGCTATATGGTCTATCGGCACATTACATCTTCTGAAGAATTGTAGAGTCGGATGATTTTCGCTTCCAAAGGGCCTAGATATCTCTATAGTAGAAGCCCACAAGTCTCTAGTAGAGTTATCATTATGAGAAACCAGTATGTATTCATCCCTGTCTGAGACTATCGGAGATTTGGCAAAGTAGTCAGTATTATGTACCCCAAACATCAAGACTGCCTCTGGGTATAGCCTATCTAGCCAATATTTTAGGGCAATCTTTGTTGGCTCATCCCATAAGACTGTCTGTCCTAAGGCAAGAAAAGGAACTCCAAAATATCTCTCCTTTATCTTTTTAATAACTTTTTCAACCATTGCCTAACCTCTTACATAGATTCCTTTTGTGTCAGTTCAATCATCTTTCTTATATAATCTTCTAAGTGTTTAGGTAACCCTAAGATTTTTACATCCATGAATCCTTGGGTTATAAGAGATACTGCCTCATCTTTTGAAAGGCCTCTAGTCATTAAGTATTCTATCTCCTCTTCAGCTATAGGTCCTATAGCTGCTTCATGAGAAAGGATACTGTTAGGACTCTTATCTGCAACTAATTCTGGTATAGCATACATCATCCCTTCATTAGAGAAAAGTATTCCTCTACAGTCTAGATGTGCTCTACTATCATTATTTTGAGCTATAAGGGTTCCCCTTGCATATATTTTAGATCTATCGGCTACTATAGCTCTAGATATGGCTTCTCCAGCAGAATTTCTCCCTCTAAGTATAATTCGAGAACCGATATCTATGTTAGAGTCTCTTAATCCATAGATTAAAGAGTTAAATACCGCCTTTGAGTTTTCTCCTTCTAATATTGCAGTAGGAAATGACTGGATAGACTTGACAGGCTTTAGTAATACATAGTTATTGATATACGTCCCATTATCCTCTACTATGATTCCTGTCCTAGGTCTTACATAGAAGCCTTCTGCCCAATTGTGTATCATAGTAAAGACAAGTCTCGCACCCTTCTTTATATAGAATTCGCTTATCCCTATATGAAGCCCTTCTTTTACCTTTGGAGCAATAGAACAACCAGTAATTAATTGAGCTGAGGCGCCTTCCTCTATTATGACAATATTATGGACATTCTGCATCTTTGCATTTTCTTGAAGGAGTAGGCATGCCTGTATGGCCCTATCCACCTTTTGTCCTGGAAATACCCTAATAAAATATCCATGTACTGGATGAAGTTCGGCATAAGCAGTATACTTGTCTTGATCTACCCTTACTGCCTTCCACCAATACTCTTCTAATTCTGGATATTTTTCCAAGGCATCTCTTATATCCATAATTTCTAGCTGCCCTTTGTATGCAGATTGTATCTTTTGATATATGACGCTATGATCTAACTGTACAAAGCTTCCTGCTCTATCTTTCTCTGTTATATCTATCCCAGAAGATGCGGCTATATTTTGTACTTCTGGAGGGAGTTTGGAGAGCTCATCTATTACTTCTTTCTCTTCTGGTTCTTCAAACATAGATAAGTTTATATCTTCACCATATATCGCCTTCTTATCTATAGCGGATTCTGCTAATTTTCTCAATTCATCTCTTTTAGAAATATTCACTATAGACATTCTAAACACCTTCCATATCCGTACTTTTTTACTTCTTCAAAAAGATCTCTAGGTGATCCATGGCATATGATCTTTCCATCCATGATAACATGTCCCTTATCCGCATTTACATATTCTAATATATGACCAGTATGTGTCACTATAATACCAGAACTCTTTCTCTCCCTAATCTTATCTTCCTTACCTAAAAGTACATTTATTACTCCCCCTATGAGGGCAATATTATCTAAGTCCACTCCTGACTCAGGTTCATCTAACAAAACTAACTCCGGTTTTTGGCATAACAACTGGAACAATTCTGAACGTTTTAGCTCACCACCAGAGAATCCATAGTTTAGGTCCCTGTCAAGGTGATTTATAAGATTAAGCATTTCTGCGTAATTTCTTATTCTATCCCCATTATTTCCATCTCTTAAGGTAATCTCTCCGATTTGGTATAACTTTACACCTCTAATACTTGGAGGTTTTTGAAACATTATGCCAATTCCTAACTTAGCCCTTTCATGGGGTGGTAAGTTTGTTATATCTATCCCTTTAAAGTATATCCTGCCCTTGGTAACCTTATACCTAGGTAATCCCATAATGCTCATTAAGAGGGTAGTCTTTCCTCCTCCGTTTGGTCCCAAAAGCACATGAGTTTCACCATCACTTATCTCTAAATTTATCCCCTTTAATATAGGAGAACCTCCTACCTCAACATAAAGGTCTTCTATCAAAAGCATTTATCTCATCTCCTTAGTAATCTTATAAAGATTCTCAGTTAATTATAACATATAAAAGAAGAATTATTTCTAGAATATCTCTAATTTTTGGATTATAATTATATATTAAATAAAACCAAAGAAAATGGAGGGATTTATTAGTGAAGTCTAGGAGGCAAAAGTTTCTTACCCAGATAAGATATGCTAGAGCTGGGATTATAACAGAAGAGATGGAGACAGTGGCAAAAGACGAAGGTTTAGAGCCAGAATTTGTTAGGAGAGAAGTATCGGTTGGTAGATTAGTTATCCCTGCCAATGTAAATCATAAAAATCTTCATCCTATAGGCATTGGGATATCGGTAAGATGTAAGGTCAATGCTAATATAGGTAGCTCTCCTATAGAAGCTAGTGAGGACGTTGAGCTTGAGAAACTAGAGACAGCTATAAAGTATGGGGCAGATACAGTGATGGACTTAAGCACTGGTGGGGACCTGAATAAGATAAGAGAGAAAATCATAGAAAAAAGTACTGTACCAGTTGGAACTGTTCCCGTATATCAATTGGCAAAAGAATATGAGGATATAAGAGATATAAAAGAGGACGATTTTATAGATATTGTTGAACTTCATGCTAAACAAGGCGTTGACTTTATGACTATCCATGCTGGTATTCTCAGAGAACATCTTCCACTTGTGGAGAAGAGGGTGATGGGTATAGTAAGCAGAGGTGGAAGTATACTTGCCTGTTGGATGGCGTATCGTAACAAGCAGAATCCATACTATGAGAGGTTTGATGATGTTTTAGATATAGCTAGGACATATGACGTTACCCTGAGTCTTGGAGATGGATTAAGACCAGGATGTCTTGCAGATGCTAATGATTCTGCTCAATTTGCCGAGTTAGAAGTCCTAGGAGAGCTTACTACAAGGGCTTGGCAGAAGGATGTACAGATTATAATAGAAGGTCCTGGACATATACCAATTGATAAGATTGTAATGAATGTGGAAAAGGCAAGAAGAATCTGTAGGGAGGCTCCCTTTTATGTCCTTGGACCTATAGTAACTGATATTGCCCCTGGTTATGACCATATAACTTCAGCCATTGGTGCAGCTATAGCGGGCTGGGCTGGTGCATCCTTTATATGTTATGTCACACCCTCAGAACATCTAGGCCTTCCGACGGTAGAAGATGTTAGGATAGGAGTTATATCTGCTAGGATAGCTGCACATATAGCTGATATGGCTAGAGGAATCAAAAGGGCAAGAGAATGGGATGATGAGATGTCTAGAGCAAGATTTTCTTTTGATTGGGAAAAACAGTTTAAGTTAGCTATAGACCCAGATAGGGCTAGGGAAATTTACAGTAGGACTATACCAGGGGATGCCTATAAGGCTACTGAATTCTGTTCTATGTGTGGAGCAAAATTCTGCGCTATAAGATTAACTAAAAAGGCTTTGGAAAATGTATGATAAGAGATAATGTTCAGAAGATACTACAAGAACTACCTCCAGGTGTAGAACTAGTAGCAGTTATAAAGGGACGGTCTACTGAGGATATTTTGTGTGCTATAGATGCTGGTGTAAAGATTTTAGGTGTAAATTACATAAGAGATGTTCGTAATCTATTTCCTGTTATAGATAAAAGGGTAAGTTGGCATTATATAGGTATAACTAAGATAGAAAAGCATGACCTCTTTAGGAGAAAGTTTTTAGAAGTCTTTGATATGCTAGAAACAATAGATTCAGTGGAATTAGCTATAGAATTGGATAAAAAGTGTGCCAGTATAGAGAAAGTAATGCCTATACTCATCGAGGTAAACATAGCTAGAGAGCCGCAGAAGTCAGGTTTAGACCCAGATATTGTAGAAGATGCGATCAGAGAGATTTCACGGCTTAGATATATAAGGGTTATGGGACTTATGACAATGGGACCACTGCTAAATGACCCAGAAGATTTGAGACCTTATTTTAAAGAGATGAAGAGTTTGTTTAATCATATAAAGGATCTCCAAATACCCAATACAGAGATAAAGTATCTTTCTATGGGTATGAGCGATTCATACAGGGTTGCTGTAGAAGAAGGTGCCAATATAGTAAGGATAGGGACTAAGCTATTTACAGGTTAAGTTTTTAATTTTAGTGATACACTTTCATATTAAAAAGAGGAGGCATTTAAGTGGGACTGTTGGTTTTATTTTCTACCAGTTTTTTAGTGGGCTTTTCTGGCGCTTCTGCTCCGGGCCCTTTAATGGCATTAGTCTTGGCACAGAGCAGTATAGGAGGATGGAAAAAATCTCTAGAGATTGTCTCTGGGCATGCAATTTTAGAAGGAATTTTGATAACTCTATTTCTTTTTGGATTTCAGCCCTTTCTTAAAAATCCTATATTCCTAAGAACCTTTAGTTTTATAGGGAGCGTATTTCTAAGCTACTCTGGTATAATTCTATTTCTAAGCATTATTAAGAATAAAATCTTTTCCTCTTCTATTATAGACAATTCGTCTAAGACAAAGGTATACTCTTTTAATCCTTCATTAATTCTTGCAGGGGCTTTGACATCTCTGGCTAATCCGTATTGGCTTCTCTGGTGGCTTACAGTAGGAGTCTCTTTTATAACTCAGGCTAAGAGCTACTTTACTATAGGCATCTTGACCTTTTATGTAGGACACATCTTATCTGACTACATTTGGTATCTTTTTATAGGATTTGCAGGGGAAGGATTATCTCTCCCTTTTTGGAGGAAGATCTATAGATATATTCTTATTGCTGCTAGTTTCTTCTTGGTAGGTTTTGGAATGTACTTTTTGCGATATGCCTTATTAGGTAGGGCCTAAAGACTTGCTATCCGCATCTTGTTAAATTGTGAAATACTATTGTTTAAAAAGATAAAAATTTAGGAGGTGCCTATGGCGCTTTTACAGGTTAATTTCTTATCCAAGTATCTTATGATGGATACACAGGTAACGGTCATTATCCCTACTCTACAGTCAAAGGATTTACAGAATCCTTTAGAATTAGAAACTGTATATAATAGGGATAAGAAATTTCCAACACTGTATCTCCTTCATGGTTTTCTAGGTGATCATACTAATTGGCTTAGATATACTGCTATAGAGAGATATGCCAATGAAAAGAGTATAGCTGTAGTTATGCCTTCTGCGTATAATAGTTTTTATACTGATATGGCTCACGGAATAAGATGTTAGTCTTACATTTCAGAAGAATTGCCTCTAGTTATGAGGTCTCTGTTTCCTCTGTCGGATAAAAGAGAAGAGAATTTTGTAGCTGGACTATCTATGGGCGGTTATGGTGCTATGAAGTGGGCTCTTAGAAGACCAGATTTCTTTAGTGCGTGTGCAAGTCTTTCTAGAGCTTTGGATATAGTTGGGATTATAGAATCTGCTGAGGGTATATCTAAGCCATTCCATGAGAATTTATTTGGCGACCTGACTAAGGTAAAGGGTAGTGAAAATAACCTTTTTTTATCTAGCTGAAAAACTTAAGAGTTAAAATCTAGAGGCACCTAAGATATATATTGCTTGCGGTACTGAAGATCGGCTATACCTATCTAATGTGAAATTTAAAGAACATCTACAAAAGTTGAGTTACGAGGTTACTTATGAAGAAGGACCTGGAGGACACGACTGGAGCTTTTGGGATAGGTATATGAAGAAAGTCCTAGATTGGATAATGCCTTATTAGATCTGTAGTTATGTTTCTAGATTGTAGGGGTTCAAAATTTTGAACCCCTACTTCCTTTTAGTCTTTGTAACTAAAACATTCCATACATACTATTTTCCCATCCTGGATTCTTCCCTTTGTCTCCATAAAAAATTCTCCGCACATCTCACACTGTATGCTGTTAAAGATCCTAGCTCTCTGAGGTTCTTCAATGTTTATCCATCTTATATCTGCTATATCTTCTTCTTTGGCGTTTAATAGGTAGTCTATCCTATCCTGTCTTATCTTGTTGAATCTTTCTCTTTCTTCTTCAGTGGCAACCCTTTCCATAACTTTCTTTCTTAGTTCTCTTTCTTCATCATTTCTTGGTAGAGGTTTTATATATACCCTTAATGCCTTATCATATCCTCTCTTTATGAATATAAAGACCTGCTTACCATAGTTCCTTATTATAAGGTTACCTTTGCCTAAAGAACATCCAATGATCACCTGTACAGCATCTACTCCACAGGCATCATTCTCTACTATAGCAACTATCTCTTCATCTTGCGACCTCTTTATATTTAGTCTTTCCATAGCGATTACGCTTGCTCTAACACCATATGCAAGTCCTGGACAGCTATGCCCATGAAATTTAACAGATTCTTCCCACAGTTCCTTCATATTCATAGGTATCGCCTCCTTCTATTTCTGATTCTCTATATTCTTCTAAGACCCCATCGTTAAGAATTAATATTCTGTCACTTATCTTTCTGGCTAATTCTATATCATGAAGTATAAATATCACTGATAGTCCTAAATTTTCTTGAAGATCCAAAAGTAATCTCATTATCTTCGCTTGAATACTAACATCTAAAAATGCGGTAATCTCATCAGCTATAAGTATTTTGGGCTTTACTATTATAGCTCTAGCAATAGCTATTCTCTGTAATTCTCCCCCACTTAACTGATATGGATAAAGCTTTAGAAATTCTTCATCGTACGGTAGTTGAACACTTTTAAGTACATCTTTTACCAATTTCATACAAGTTTCTCTATCAGACATTCTTTGAATAAATAGCGGTTCTGAGACTATTTCATAGATATTAAACCTTGGATTTATACTCTCAAAGGGGTCCTGAAAGATCATTTGTATATTTCTATAGAAAGACAGGTCTCTTCTTATTATTTTTTTGTTAAAGAGGAAGACCTCTCCATCATCTGGTTCTATAAGCCCCATTATACATCTAGCAATAGTACTTTTCCCTGAACCTGTCTTGCCTAGTATAGTAATACTCTCTCCACTATAAAGGGAGAAATTTATATGTCTTAGTATCTTTCTATTAGAGAAACTCTTACTAAGCCCTTTAACTTCTAATACTTTTTCAATCCCTCCTTTGTGACAAGCTATTATCCTGTCTTTGCTCTCTACAGGTTTAGGTGTAACTACTTCACATAAATCAATCCTCTGTACGCATCTATTAGAGAAAGGGCATCCATTTTCTCTATATTCGAATGATCCGGGAATTCCCTGTAGGTCTTTACCCTTATTTAAACTTGGAGATGACCTTAGCAGGCCCCTTGTATAAGGATGCCTCGGATTTTCTATGATCTTTTTAGTTTCTCCATACTCTAGGATTCTTCCACCATATAGCACTGCAACCTTGTTAGTAAGTTCGTATGCCAATTTTAAATCATGAGTGTTTATAATAACAGTCTTATCCTGAAGTATATCTCTAAGGATCTCTCTAATTTCATCCCTTGTATTAGCATCGAGACTCGATGTTGGCTCGTCTAGCACTATTACATCTGGGGAGTTTACCAATGCCATGGCTATTATTATCTTTCTCTTTTCTCCTCCGCTAAGTTGAGAGGGAAAACGGTCTAAGTAAGATTCATCTAAGCCTAAAATTCGTATGAGATTTATCACTTCTAAATATGCTTCTCCAGGACTTTTATTACTCTTTTCTAAAATAATTTCTCTTATCTGTTCACCCACTCTTAGTGCAGGATTTAATGCATCTAGATTTTGAAATGCTATACTAATTTTTCTCCATCTAAGGTCTTTAAGATCCTTCTCTTTCAAGGAGGTGATTTCAATCCCGTCTATTTTTATCTTTCCATTTATATTCCCTTTACATAGGCCAAGGAGACTAAGTGCTAGAGTAGTCTTTCCGGCTCCTGATTCTCCTATGATAGCTAATCTTTCACTCCTTTTGACTGAAAGGTCTATATCTTTTAATATCTTCTTTCTAGAGTAACTTACACTAAGACTCACTATTTCTACCAATTCTTAACCTCCTATCAACCTTGCCTTCAATGTAAAAACCTAGTACCCCTAAAGATACTAGAATACTTATGAGACTTAAGAGTGGAGGGATTAGACACCATTTCCATACATCTAGGTACAAAAATTGTAGTGAATTATTTATCAGTTTCCCAAGGCTTATAATCTCTGGATTTGTTATGCCAAGAAAACTCAGACTAGATTCTATAAGTATTGTCCTTCTTGTGCTCTGTATGGCTATAACTGAAAATAATGGAAAGATTTCTCTAAGTATATGCTTGTAGAGTATGTAGAAGCGGCCTCCGCCAAATAGTTTTGCTGCATTTATATAATCCTTATTAACTATTCTCTTGGTATGGCTCCAAATAAGTCTTGTCCCTTGGGCCCAGCCGAATATAAGTAAGATGACTGAAAACCAAAATATACTCGGTTTTATGTATATTGAGATTGCCATTATCAAAATGTTTGACGGTAATGCTATAAATATATCTACAATCCTAAGTAGTATTCTTTCTAAACTCTTACCATGTAAAGCCGTAAGAAAACCTAATATTAAGGATACTACATTTGTCCCCAAAACAACCAGAGCTGATAATAATATCGAATTTACTGTTCCACTCAATACTAGCTGCAGTACATCTTGACCTGCCCAATTTGTACCCATTATGTGGAGGTTTGATGGCTTCATAAATATCTCATCTCTTTGAAGCATCGAATAAGTAATGGGTAAACCTATCAAGTCTTCTCTCCTCTAAATAGATATTCTGTTAACATATTCATGGTTAATATGATAGTAGATATAAATAGTATGCATATTTGGACAAATGCGTAATCCCTATGGACTATTGAAGTGTATAGCATCATTCCTATCCCTGGGTAAGAAAAGATCACTTCTATAAATATAACCCCAAAAAGTAGGTGTGACATCCTTAAGAGGAGTCGTGTAACAACAGGATAGATAACATTCTTACCAATATGTACATATTTTATCCTTCTATTGCTCTTTAATTTAGCTTTTGCTGTTTCTATAAATCTCTCCTTTACTACCGATACAGCTAAATTTCTTGTTGTAATATAACTACTAGGGAAGTCAACTACTATAAGGGAGAGACATGGCAATAAGAAGGCTTTGAACCTTGATACGGAGAGAGAAAAAGATGCTGGTAAAATTCTTAGATTGATAGCAAACACCACTAAGAATATAATCCCTACTAAGAATTCAGGGAGGCTCCCTATGGCTATCATAGTAATGAATGATATCTTATCGAGTTTACTGCCAGATATATAACTAGCTTCTAACCCGAGTAAAAATCCTAGTATAGAAGAGATTGGTAAGGAGACACCTATAAGTGCTAATGTCCATGGAAAGCTACTTTTTATTATCTCCCATATGTATTCTCTGTAGTAGTAAGAGTAGCCAAGGTCCCCTCTTAGGATATCCTTTATATATAAAATAAACTGCATCCATAAAGGTTTATCTAAACCCATTCTATCTCTGATCTCTGCTATCGTTTTTTCACTCATACTAACTATAGCCTCTTCTCCAAAGATAGCACTTATAGGATCCCCAGGTAATAACCTGGGAAGATAGAAACTTAATATAAGGAGTATTAAAAGTGTTATAAAGTAATCTAAGAGTCTTTTCATCCTTTTAGCTCAACAAATGCCAACTTATTTAGGGGTATCGGTACCCCACTTCCAAGTCCTCCTTTTACGTAATACAGCTCTATTTTGTCATTGAAACACCAGTAAGAATCAGGATAGTACAGTGTCAGAGTTGGTATTTCATCTGCATATATTCTCTGTATCTCTCTTATAAGTTTTTTCCGTTGATTTTCATCCGTTGTAAACCTTTGCTTAATGAGTAGTTCTGTTAGTTTTTTATTACTATAGTATCTAGCAGAGTTAAAACCACTTCCCAATATAACTCTGTAAAGTACATCCGGATCTCCTCCAAGTCCTCCATGACCCGAAATAGCTATATCAAATTTCCAGTTATTTATTAATGCGTCAACTGTCTTCTGCTCCATGGCCTTTAGTGTTACCTTTAGCCCTATCTTACCTAAGTCTTCTTTTATAAGTTGTGCGCACTGGTCAAAATTCTGGGCATATATAATTGTTATATCCTTCGTATAATTTATCTTAGATAATAGTTCTTTAGATTTCTCTATATCTTGACGATATTGTTCTATATCTTCTGAATAGTTCGGATTATCTGGAGATAATATCCCAGGTCTACCAATAATACCATTTCCCCTTAGAGCTATTTTAAC
>JBMFMV010000011.1:0-34703 GCA_049970495.1 bacterium | reverse complement strand
CTGTTCTGTAAGTTTACTATATTCAAGAAAACCTATGGCAAAGAGAGCTATGAGAAAAAATTGAAGCAGAATACCTCCAAATCTTATAAAGGCTAGAACTATAGGGATACCAACAACTGCGCTTATAATTCTTTTATTAAGCATTAAACTTTTAGATGCCTCCAAATCGCCTTTTTCTGCTTTGGTAGGCTTCTATTGCCAAATCAAATTCTTTTTCGTCAAAATCAGGCCATAAAACTGGAGTAAAATAAAATTCACTATAAGCGGACTGCCATAAGAAGAAATTGCTTATTCTTAGCTCCCCGCTAGTCCTAATTATAAGGTCAGGGTCAGGAAAATCTCGAGTATCTAATTCTCGAGAAATTAATTTGTCATCTATCTTGTCAATATCTATTTCTCCTGCAGCTACCTTCTGAGAAATCCTTTTTACTGCCCTTAATATATCATCTCTTCCACTATAGTTAATAGCAAAAGCCAAGTTAAGCCTACTATTAGAAGCAGTTAGTGACTCTGTTAACTCCATCTCTTTTAATACTTCTCTAGGGAGTTTACTCCTGTCTCCAAAAAATACCACTCTTATACCTTCTCTAATAAACTCAGGCCTCTCCTCTTGAAGCCCTATCCTTAAAAGTTCCATTAAGCCATTTACTTCTTCTTTAGGTCTCTTCCAGTTTTCAGTAGAAAAGGCAAAAAGACTTAGATACTTTACCCCAAGATTAGCTGCATATTTAACTATCCTTTTTACATTGCGTTTTCCCTCTTGATGCCCGTAAATTCTAGGCAATCCTCTAGATTGAGCCCAACGTCCATTACCATCCATAATTATAGCTACATGGGTGGGCAGATTATTCAAAATCAAAGACTCATACCTCCATTATCTCTTTTTCTTTTTCTGCCAAAATCTTATCTACTTCCTCTATGTACTTGTCTGTAATCTTTTGAACCTGTTCTTTGAGTCTCTTTTCTACATCCTCGGAGATTTTACTATTCTTCTTTTCCTTTTCTAGCTCTTCTACCCCTGCTCTTCTTATATTTCTTATTACAACTTTGGCCTCCTCTCCCTTCTTTCTTACTAGTTTTACCAATTCTTTTCTTCTCTCTTCGGTAGGTGAGGGGATATTGAGTCTTATAGAAGTGCCATCATTTATTGGATTTAGGCTAAGGTCAGATTTCAGGATAGCCTTTTCTATACTCTGTAATGCCTGTTTATCCCATGGCTGAATAAGTATAGTCCTAGGATCAGGTGTAGTTATCTTGGCAAGCTGAAAGAGTGGAGTGGGTGTTCCGTAATAGTCAACTGTTAACTCTTCTACTAAGGCAGGATTAGCCCTTCCAGTTCTAATTCCAACAAGTTCTTTTTGAAAAACAACTATAGACTGTTTCATCTTTTCCTCTATACTTCGGGTGAAAGCTTTTTCATCCATATTAAATCACCCCTTTACTAGAGTTCCTATTTCCTCTCCACAGATAAGTCTCCTTAGATTACCCCTTTCTGATATATTAAATACTATTATTGGAATTTTATTCTCCATGCAGAGAGACACTGCTGTAGCATCCATAACCTTTAATTCTTTACTCAGTATATCCATATACCTTATCTCTGGATATCTAATTGCTTTAGGATTCTTAGTAGGGTCAGAATCGTATATTCCATCAACTTTTGTACCCTTTATCATGACTTCTGCATTGATCTCTGCCGCCCTTAGTGCAGCAGCAGTATCTGTGCTAAAGAAGGGATTTCCCGTTCCTCCCCCAAATATAACTACCCTTCCCTTCTCTAGGTGTCTTATAGCTCTCCTACGTATATACGGCTCGGCAACTTGTCTCATTTCTATAGAAGTCTGAACCCGAGTAGGTATATCCATAGATTCCAACTTAGCCTGAAGTGCAAGAGCATTTATGATTGTAGCTAGCATACCCATATAGTCTGCAGTAGCTCTATCTATAGATAAAGAACTGGAGGTAATGCCCCTTATGACATTACCTCCACCAACAACTATAGCTATTTGAACTCCTAACTTGTATACAGATTCAATCTCTTCAGCTATTCTTTCGAGGGAATGATACCCTATTGGCTCAGAGTCTTCTTTAAAAGCTTCGCCACTTAACTTTAACAAGACTCTTCTATACTTTACTCCTTCACTCATTAGTCCTTCCCCAATTCAAATCTGACAAATCTCCTTACTACAATATTTTCCCCCAATCTAGCTATGGTCTCGTTAATTATATCCTTTATCTTCTTCTCTGGGTCTCTAACCCAAGCCTGTTCTAGTAGACATACCTCTTGATAAAACTTCTCTATTTTCCCTTGGACAATCCTATCTATTACGTGTTCTGGCTTCCCTTCATTCCTAGCCTGAGTTGCATAGATCTCTCTTTCTTTTTCTAAGACATCTTGAGGAACATCATTTATAGATATATATTTAGGATTACTTGCTGCTATGTGCATAGCAATCTCTTTGGCAAGAGTTTTAAACTCGTCTGTTCTTGCTACAAAATCAGTCTCACAATTAACCTCTACAAGGACTCCAATCTTATTACCAGGATGTAGATAACTCTCTATCCTTCCTTCTTTAGCTACTCTAGACCCCTTCTTCTCTGCTACCGCAATTCCTTCTTTTCTAAGTATTTCAATAGCCTTTTCTATATCACCATTAGCAGAGATGAGAGCCTTTTTACAATCCATTACCCCTGCCCCCGTTTTTTCTCTAAGTTCTTTTATTAAATCCATATTAATACTCAATCTAACGTCTCCTCCTCGTATTCACTTGCTACCTTTTCTTCAATTTCTTCTATAGAAATCTCTTCTATACTTGGCATTTCTGTTATCTCTTCTTCAACCTCCTCTTTTCTCATTCCTACCCCCTCTAATACCGCATCTGCAATCTTGCTGCAGTATAGTCTTATAGCTCTTATAGCATCATCATTTCCAGGAATAGGATAATCTATAATCTCTGGATCACCATTCGTATCTACCACACCAACTATAGGAATTCCAAGTCTCTTAGCTTCCTTAACCGCGTTTTCCTCTTTCTTTGTATCTATGATGAATAAGAGTTCTGGAAGACTGTTAAGGTTTTCTATTCCCCCTACATACTTCTCAAGCCTATTAAGCTCTATCTCTAAGTGCTTTCTCTCCCTCTTTGTGTATGAGTCCCACAATCCCTTATCTCTTTCCTCTCTTAACTTCTTTAACTTCTCTATACTCCTTCTAACTGTTTGAAAATTAGTAAGAAGTCCCCCAAGCCATCTCTGATTTACATAGGGCATTCCGCATCTCTCAGCCTCAGTCTTTATAACCTCATAAGCTTGTTTCTTAGTTCCAACAAAAAGGACCTTTCCCCCGTTACCTGATACGTCTCTTACAATTTCATAAGCCTTCTCTAAACACACCACTGTCTTTTGAAGATCTATTATGTGAATCCCATTTCGCTCTGCAAAGATATAGGGCTTCATCTTGGGATTCCAACGTTTCGTTTGATGTCCAAAATGGACACCTGCTTCTAAAAGCTGTTTAATAGTCACTATTGCCATATATTCTCCTCCTCTAAGTTAAACTTCTGCCTCATTACCACCAAAGTGGACTTAGAGATATGAGGCATGCAGATTCTTGTGAAAGTATAACATATAGTTAGACACTTGGCAAGTGTTCGAGTATGTTATAATAAATCCAAAAATAGAATGAGAAAGCTTTATGGAAAAGATTCTAGATATACCTAGCGGATACGTAGAATTGCCCGCTTTTTTTCCAGATGGTACTAGTGGGGTCGTCCGATCAGTAGATAAGAAAGACCTACATAGTGCTAATATCCGTGGTATAGTGATAAATACCTTACATCTTATGAAAAAGCCAGGGATTACTGTTATAAAAGAATTTGGAGGGCTCCATAAGTTTATAAACTGGGATGGAGCTATTCTTACCGACTCAGGAGGATTTCAGATATTCTCCATGATTAGAGAGAATAGTAAGTACGGGAGTGTAACAGACAAAGGTATCATTTTTAGACCATCCTCTAAAGAGAAAATAGAACTTACACCAGAAAGATGTATTAAAACTCAATATCTTTGTGGAGCAGATATAATCATGAGTCTAGATTACTGTACTCATCCTGATGATTCTTATCAGATAAATAGAGAGTCCGTAGAGAAGACTATTAAATGGGCTCTAAAATGTAAAGATGAGTATAAAAGGCTCTTAGAGACTTATCCTAAGAGTAAACGACCTCTCATCTTTGGAATAATACAAGGAGGAAGGGATAGAGATTTAAGAAAAAGATGCGCAGACTCTCTAATAGAGATAGGTTTTGATGGATATGGATTTGGGGGTTGGCCCTTAGATAAAGATGGAAACTTATTAGTAGAGATTTTAGAATATACTGCTAATCTGATGCCTAACAATCTTCCCAAGTATGCAATGGGTATAGGAAAACCAGAAAATATCGTTATATGTGCAGAATTTGGCTATAATCTCTTTGATTGCGTTATACCAACTAGAGAAGCTAGACATGGTAAGTTATACGTATTTAATCCCGGGATAGACCTGAAAGATAAATATTTTTACAGCAATATCTTTATAAAGGAAGAAAGGTACACTAGAGATGAAAAGCCTATATCAGAGTACTGTAATTGTTATACCTGTAGGAACTTCTCTAGGGCATATATACATCATCTCTTTGAAGTAGAAGACTGCTTAGCATTTAGATTAGCTACTATTCATAATCTCTACTTTTATAGTGAACTTATAGGACTTATAAAAGAGAGAAACAATGCTTGAAGAGCTAGTGGAAAAGATAAAGTCTTCTAGTAAGTATAGAGAAATAAGTGAGAGGACAATCTTAGAGATAGCAAGGATAGAACTACCCAAACATAAGAGTGAAAAGAACCTAATAAAAGCGGTAAAAAATAGACTCCATCAAACATATGGGGCATTTTTGAGCAAAGAAGAAAGTCAAAAGCTCAGAGAATTAGTATCGATCCTAGAGAAAGATCGTTCAGACATTAAGGGTATAGCAAAGATGATACTCCAACTACACCAATCCACTAGAGAACGGATTGATATATATGGAGAGCTCTATAGAGAGATTTTTGATACTGTCAGTAAACCTAGTTCTATATTAGACTTAGCCTGTGGACTCAATCCATTTTCTATACCCTGGATGAATATAGAAGGTCCTATAAACTACTATGCTTATGACATAGATGCTGTAGTTATAGAAAGTATCAATAAGTTTTTAGCTATTTTAAGCTATCCTCAATTAGCTAGAGTAAAAGATGTTCTCTTTGAGGAGGTTGAGGAATGCGTAGATGTATGCTTTATATTTAAGTTCCTTCCTACAGCAGAGAGAATAAAAAGAGGGCTCTCTGTAAAACTACTAGAAACTATAAGGAGCAAGTTTATAGTAGTCTCCTTTCCTCTGAAGAGTCTTTCAGGGAAAGAAAAGGGGATGTCAGATAACTATGGCAGACTTTTTGAACCTATCCTTCAAAGGGGTCATTATATTGTAAAAAGATTTATACTAATTAATGAGATGTTCTATATACTGATTAAAAGAGAAAAATAGGATGGGCAGGCTATATGTAGTTGCTACACCTATAGGTAACCTAAAGGATATTACTTATAGGGCTATAGAAGTCCTTAATAACTGTGACTTAATCGCTGCTGAAGATACAAGACATACATCTATACTATTAAAACACTACAACATAGAGACCAAGCTAATCTCTTATCACAAGTATAACGAAGAGGAAAGGTCTAGATTGCTCATAGGTTATATATTGGAAAAGGATATGGATGTAGCACTTGTATCTAATGCAGGAACACCCTGTATATCTGACCCTGGATACAGAATAGTAAAGGATGCAAGGGAAAAGGGAATAGAGGTTATCCCAATACCTGGTCCATCTGCAGTTATGGCTGCCCTATCTGTATCAGGGGTTCCTATAAATCATTTTTTATTTTTAGGATTTTTGCCCAAGAAAGAATCAGAAAGAGAGGAGATTATAAGGAGTATTAAGAGGAAAGATATAGAGACTGTAGTTCTGTACGAATCTCCAAAAAGAATATTATCACTAGCTGAACTTATTGCTAGGGAACTACCAGACTCTACAGTATGCTTCTTCTGTGAGCTTACAAAGGTCTTCGAAAGGTCATATATAGGAAAAATCTACGACGTTTTAGAGGAATTGAAGAATGACCCAAATGTTGGAGTTGGGGAATACACTATAGTAATCTATAATGAAGAAGAAACTGAAAAGATTGATTTGGAAGTAAGTATAGAGGCTTTAATAATAGATGCCATAGCTAAAGAAGGGGTCTCTTTAAAAGAGGCTATTGAGATAGTATCTAAAAAGTTTAACTTACCAAAAAATCGAGTCTATAAGAAAGCATTAGAGTTAAAGAAGATTATAGCAAAAATATAAATAAGGTAGGTGAAAATTGTGAAGGCTTTAGTGTATTATGGACCTCAGGATATAAGAATCTCAGAGATAGAAGAACCAGAGATTAATAAGGATGAAATCCTTGTTAAGGTAAAGGCTTGTGGTATTTGTGGTTCTGATGTACACGGATATTTAGGCATAACCGGTAGACGCATTCCTCCTATGGTTATGGGGCATGAATTTACGGGAGTAGTATCCTCTGTAGCAGAAGGGGTAGAGGATATCTCCATAGGAGACAGGGTAGTTGTTTATCCGGCGAGGTTCTGTGGTAAATGTGAATTCTGTAAGATTGGATTGACAAATCTTTGTGTGAGCAGAACGATCTTTGGTGTTATGAATGTGAATGGGGCTATGGCTGAATATGTAGGGGTTCCTAAGGAAAATATCTTGAAATTACCTGAGAACATAGATTTTATTAGAGGCACCTTTCTAGAGCCACTCTCAGTAGCCTATAGAGCAGTAAAGACGGCTGGAGATATTCTAAATCGAAATATATTAATAGTTGGGGCTGGAACTATAGGACTTCTAATACTCCAGATTGTAAAACTAGGCGGAGCAAGGACAGTCGTAATTACTGATATAAATGAGAAAAGACTTGGAATAGCTAGAAAACTTGGGGCTGACCTAGTATTAAATCCTAACAAAGAGGATATAAAAGAATCTGTATCTAAATCTCTCCCTAGCGGTATAGACCTAGCGTTTGAAGCAGTTGGCTTAGAGACAACGGTAAATCAGGCACTTAGAATAATAAAAAATAGAGGAACTTGTGTATTTGTTGGAAACTCCATGAAAAACATCACTATAGATATGCAGAACATAGTAACTAGAGAATTAAGGATTCTAGGGACCTATACTTATACATTATGGGAATTTAAAGAGTCGATAAGTCTTTTAGAGAAAATTGATATTGATAAGATGCTTAGCAAAGTAGTACCTTTAGATGAGGGACCAAAAGTCTTTAAAGAATTGGCTCAGAAGGATAGCACTCTATTAAAGGTTGTCCTAAGCATATAGTTTATCTACACTATTTTTAATTCCATATAACTCTATAAGCTCTCTTATTTTGTCTGCAACTTTACTACAGGCAAAACCTATATCGTTGTTACTCTCTTTTAGTCCCTTCTCATATGCCTGTCTTATTTCTGTACCAATATTAATCTTTGTTATTCCGTTCTCTATAGCCAGTCTTAGATACTCTATTTTTATACCTGAGCCTCCATGAAGAACTAGCGGTCTTTGAGTGACTTCTTTTAATCTTTTTAGATGCTCTATATCAAGTCTTGCAGATATCTTCTTTTGATCCTTTGCCACACCTGATATTGCACCATGTATATTTCCTATAGCTACAGAGAGCCAGTCGACATTAGTCTCTTTTACAAAGATTTTAGCTGACTCAACAGATGTAAACCCCTTTTTAGAAATAAAGAGCTCCTCGTATGGAGGAAGGGGCCCCTTTTCGTGCCCGAATACTGCCCCAAGCTCTGCCTCAACGGGAACACCTCTAGGGTGTGCCATTTCTATAACCCTTTTGGTGCAGGCTATATTCTCTTCTAACGGAAGTCTAGAACCGTCAATCATCACAGAATGATATCCAAGCTCTATCCCCTCTTTTATAAGTTTTTCCCAATCGACTAGATTACCATCTTCGTCTATGACAGGAATATGGTCAAGATGAAGTCTGGTATAATAAAAATCAGCATATTTATAGAATTCCTCAGCTACACTAGCAAAGCTCTTAGCTCCAAATTTTTCTACATCAGGGCGAGAAACCTCAACCAACCCAAATGTCCTTTCCTCTTTTAAGGTATCGACTATCGTCTTTACCATAGGAAGATAAGCTGCATTAAAAGCAGGAATGAGGATTCCAAGTTTCCATGCCTTATTCATTATTTCATTCACTTCTTCCATAGCCTATTCTCCTTTCCTATAGTCTATCACTAACAGCCTAAAGGGCGGTTCATCTTCCTCTATCTCTGGGAATCTACCTATTGGCTCTAAAAATCTATTATCTATATTATCATCATTTACAGAAGATACTTCTCCTAGGAGGGTAAAGCCGGTTCCCTTTTCCCCCCAGAATTTATGGTATACCTTCGGAAATAGTGTTATACTCTCTCCAGGGGTCAATCTTACAATTGTTCCTGCAGGAGCGGTATAGTTTCTTCCATCCATGGAAATATGGATAGGTGTATCAGCAAGTCCTCCGTCTTCTGTTGAATTGTATAGTTGTATTAAGATATTTCCTCCCCCGCGGTTTATAATATCCTCCATCTTGCTCCAGTGGAAATGAAAAGGTGTAATCTGTTCTTCTCTAACTATGAGAATCTTTTCCGCATAGGGCTTTATATACTTTTTTATATTCAAGTTGCCATTTCTTATAGTAAATAAAACTAGGCCTTCTCTATAAAAATCTCCTTTACCAAAGTCGGTTATATCCCAACCTAGCATATTATCCCTTATCTCATCATACTCCTCCCCTTTATCCTTCCAGTCTTCAGGGGTCCAATGTGCAAAGGGAGGAAGATGAAAATTCATCTTCTCAATAAAAGAGATAGATTCTTTTAAAATTTTATTTATTTCAGAGCGTTTCATATCTTATCACCCCTTTTACTTTTTATCTAATAATGCAGAGTATAACATAATCTCTACCAAATCTTCATACTCTATCCCATATGCCCTAGCCATAGCAGGTAAATCACTCAGGTCTGTCATACCTGGGATAGTATTCACCTCAAGGACATATGGATTATCATCTCTATCTGTAACTAGATCTACTCTAGAAAAACCAACACACCCCAAAGCCTTATGTGCCTTTAGGGCTAATTCTTGAGCTAACTTATATTTCTCGTCCTTCATCCTTGCCGGGATTATAAAATCTGTCATCCCGGAGGTATATTTGGCAGTATAATCGTAGAACTCCTTTTTAGGAACAAGTTCTAAGATAGGTAAAGCGGTAAGTCTTCCATCTATTTCTAAAATACCCACTGTTATCTCCCTACCCTCTATATATTTCTCTATAAAGATATCATTAAATTTATCTACTGTATCCCTTACTACTGGTTCTAAATCTTTTTCATCTTTTATTATGCTTACACCTATACTTGAGCCTTCGGAGACAGGTTTTACTACTAATGGTATACCAATCTCATCAATAGCTCTGGAGATGAAACTGTCTATACTTTCTGAATCCTCTAGAGTTATAAACTTAGGGGTAGGTATTCTAGAGGCTATGAATATCTTCTTGCTAGCAACCTTATTCATAGCAAGAGATGAGGCTAGGACTCCTGAACCTGTATACGGTATGTTGAACGTCTCCAAAAAACCTTGAATGGTGCCATCCTCCCCCGGTTTCCCGTGTAAGGCTATAAAAACTATGTCTCCTTTTAATACGGGTTCCAACCCTTCCATCTTAGGATCAACTAGTGTAACATCATATCCTTTCTTCAGCAGAGCCTCATATATCTTTTTACCAGACCTTAAAGAGACATCTCTTTCCCTTGAAATCCAACCAGAAATAACAACAATTTTTTTATCTTTTAACGAATTATACTTCATAGGTCCTCTCCCCTTCTATGTTTATCTAGGTGTTTTCTTCTGTCTTTCTAAATCTAAAGATGGCATCAAACATACCTATCCAAACTACTAACTGAGAAAGGAAAGGTTGAAAGATGATAAATACCAAAAGCACTATCTTGGCAACTTTCAACAGTCCCCACTTTGATAGCCAGGAGTTTACTACTAAAAGACCGTTAAATAAGAAAAGGACACTAAAGATAACCTGAAGATTTATACCAATATTATAAGCTAGACTTTTTGGATCTTTTATACCAATGGCAGTAATTATAAATGCAAGGAGAAATCCCAATACTGTTATAGGAGGAAGCCTAAGATTGGATAGAGATATGGATGGAATATCTATCTTTATCCTCTTTAAGACTTGATAGACTACCCAATAATTAGCAGATGATATTATGACACCCCCAACAAGAAGCATACTAGGAAGAGCCTGCTTTATAAACTTCATAATCTCCTGCCAATTTTTACTGAGAGCCTCTAACTGATCAGTGGGTAACCCAAGACGTTTATACATATCTATAACCGTGGGGAAGCTCTCCTGGTACATCTTAAAGTATAAATCAAAGGTATTTATCCCCATAATTATAAATGAAAGAAAAGCTATAAGTATTACTCCACACAAGAAGGCTAAGGCTCCCCAAAGGATAATACTGTTTGGATTCTTTCTACTTTTTATCATATATCCAAAGACTAAACCAATAGAACCAAAACTTGCAGAAAAACCTATACCGTAGAGAGGTTCGGTAAAAAAGATAAGGATAATTCCTGCTACTATAAGAGCCATTATACCTGTCCTTAGTGAGTGTCTAATAGAAAGTATTACTAGAGGAACAGGAAAGAGAAAACTTATAAAAATTCCTATCACTGGGATATATGATGCTCCCAATCCAAGGATGACCATAATAGCGGTCATAAGTCCGGCTTCAGCTATTTCTCTAGTAGAAAAGCTCTGCATTCCTATGGCCTCCTAATAAACTTTGCTATCTCAGAGACGATAAACGGGATAAATGTACAAGAAATAATTATATCTAAGTCTCTGATAGTAGGGGATATATTATTAAATATCCTAGCTAGGGGAGATATATAGACCGAGGCAAAAAGTGCCCCAAGTGATCCAAGCACAGAGTAGAATAGAAATTTATTGGTAAATAGATTTATCTTATAAATCGGAGTTTCAAAAGACCTAGCAGAAAAGACCCTAATGAGTTCCGAAATGACTAGTGTCATATAGGCAACTGTCCTAGCTTCACTAAGGTTATCTCCCCTGTATACCAAAAGAAAACTCAAAAGTGTAGCAAAGGCGATTGCTATACTCTGAGTTATTATTATCCTCATATGATAATTTGTAAGTAGTGGTTCTCTCTTACCTCTTGGTGGCCTATACATTATCTCAGTTTCTCCAGGCTCCATTCCTATTGCAAGTGCAGGGAAACTATCAGTAACAAGATTTAACCATAGAAGCTGAAGAGGTAATAGAGGAGCTGGATGACCTAATATTATGGCTACAAACATAATAAGAACCTCTCCTATATTGCAGGAGAGAAGATATACAACAAACTTTCTTATGTTCTCATATATTGTCCTTCCCTGAAATACAGCAGATACTAGAGTGGCAAAGTTATCATCTAGAAGGACCATGTCGCTAGCCTCTTTAGCAACTTCTGTACCTGTTTGTCCCATCGCTACCCCTATGTCTGATTTCTTTAGTGCTGGGGCATCGTTTACCCCATCACCTGTCATTGCTACAACCTCTTGCTTTTTCTGAAAAGCCTCAACTATTCTTAGCTTATCCAAGGGATTTATTCGGGCAAATACACTTACCTCTTCTATTCGTTCCGCCAATTCTTCATCAGAGATCTTTGCAAGGTCACCACTGGTTAATACTCTTCCTTCTGGGAAGTCTAGCTCTTTGGCTATTGAATAAGCGGTAACCTGATGATCTCCAGTAATCATTACCGGTCTTATACCTGCTCTTCTACAATTCTCTACTGCCTCTTTAACTTCAGGTCTGAGTGGGTCTTTGAGACAGAGAAGTCCTAAAAAGATTAAATTTTTCTCCACTTCTTCGTCATTCTGCGGCGCTTTACTTCTTCTTCCTTCAGCAATAGCTAGTATCCTGAGACCTTGAGAAGCAAGACCTTCTGAAACAGAGAGAATGGCAGACTTTCTAGTTTCTGTCAAAGGGATAATCCGATTCTCCTTTACCAGTTCGTAGTTGCATATGTCAAGTATAACCTCAACTGCACCCTTGCTTATTATGAGATATTCGTTATCAAATTTATGAACAGTGCTCATCCGTTTTCTCTCTGAGGTAAAAGGAACCTCATAAATTCTTGGATATGAAGACCTTAAACTTTTTATTATATCATCTGGTAACCAGGAGATAAGGGCTATTTCTGTTGGGTCTCCAGAGTCTTTTTCAGCATCGTTACATAAGACCATCGCCCTCTGAATCTCGTAGGGAACTACAGAAATATTAAGACTTTCTTCTGTAATATGAACTGCATCTGTGTATATCTCAACCAATGTCATACGGTTCTGAGTAAGAGTCCCTGTTTTATCTGTGCATATTACGGTAACTGAGCCTAAAGTCTCTACCGCAGGTAAATTCCTAACTACTGCCTTTCTTCTTGCCATCTCGGCCACACCAAGAGCTAAGACTATAGTCACTACAGCAGGTAAGCCTTCAGGAATAGCAGCAACTGCTAAGCTGATACTAGTAAGAAACATTGTTTGAAATGGCATCCCTCTTATAAGACCCATAATAAGGATAATTCCACAGACTACAACAAATATTAATCCGAGAACTTTGCCCAAGACATCTAATTGGATTTCTAAAGGGGTTTTATCTTTCTTTACCTCCTTAATCTTAGAAGCTATTTGACCTAACTTTGTATTAACTCCGGTACTTGTTACCAAGATCTTTGCCCTTCCTTTTGTAACGATAGTTCCCATAAATACCATATTCTCTTCAGTAGGGGTCTCATCGCTGGATATAGGCGATTTAGCGATAGAGACAGACTCTCCAGTAAGTGTCGACTCGTCAACCATAAGACCGTAGGCTTCAACTAATATCCCATCACAGCTTACCTTATCTCCTGCCTCTAAGATTAAGACATCTCCTGGGATAATCTCTCTAGAAGGAATGGTCTGAACCTTTCCATTTCTTAAGACTTTACTTGTTGGATTAGAAAGTTTTTTAACAGCCTCTAGTGCAGATTCTGCTCTACGCTGTTGAAATACTCCTAAGGTGGCATTTAGAATTGTTATACCAAGTATCACTAAGGTATCTATGAGTTCACCAAAAAATGCAGAGATAATAGCAGCGGCAATAAGGATTAAGACAAGCATACTCTTAAATTGGTCTAGGAATTGAGCTAAAATAGTAGGTTTGGGTGGTTCAGGTAATTCATTATACCCATAAGTCTTTAACCTTTTACTTGCCTCTTCACTACTTAAACCAAAAGAAAGATTTAAATCCTTAAGTAGCTCCTTCAAATATCATCCCTCCAAAATATATTTTATACACCAGAGTCAGACCAAAGACGAACCTCATATACATCAAAGAGATGGGCAACCTTAGAATAGCTAAAATTCCCACCTATTATTCTAAATTCCTTTTTTATATTATTTAAACCTATGTAACCGGTCTTAGCATATATAGCACCTTCTTCTATAGACACATCTCCTTTCATATTAGTAAAATTTACATTCTGCTCCGTATAAATTATACAGTTTTTAAAAGTAATCTTAGCATCATTATTGTACTTTAAGTTTTTTGATATAAGAGTAACCAGCTTGGAACCGCCATCTATAGTCATATCCCTAGTATTATTGACATGTATATCACCATTGACAGTAATACAGAGGCCAGAAATGTCTAGACCCTCTAAATTTCTCAAATGCAAGTCTCCGTCTATGTATACAAAGGTAGTCACAGAAGAGTTCTTAACAATACTTCCATTTTTAAGGGCATTAACAAAATCAGTCTCACTGTAAAAGATATAACTTGACTTTGCTCTATACTCATCAAAATCTATCATAGGGAAAGAAAGCCTGGGTGCATCAGTAATTTTTTCTGTAGCATTGATATTATTGCTTATTGACCCACCTTTAGCAACACTAACTTTCCCATTGATAGTTATTGGGTCGTTCGCAGTAATATTACCATTCGAATGTATATTCCCCTCAATTACTAATCTGCCTCCCTGGGCTTGGTTTACATTCACCGCTATATTCCCTTCACTTGCCATTACCTTGTCCCAAAGTCCAGGATATAATAGTTCTATCTGCTTTACTACCTTCCTTTTAGTTCTATTATACTGGGCTTCACAGGTAAACTTATATAAGTTTCCTAAAGTGTCAATATAAAAAGATTTAATGATATTATTTCCAAAATGAGAAAATACATCTCTTACTATTACATCTACACTATCCCCATTCAATATCCTTGCCTGGGCATATTCTACCCCTGCCTCTGCATAGTAAAGAGCCTTATTACCATCTAAATATAGTTGAGTAGCATTTATCTCCTGAGTAGACAAAAGTAAAATTGCACTTAAAAGTATAGTCAAAGCTAACATAAAAACTATTGCTAATATAAGGGCTATACCCTCTTTTTCTTTGGTCATTTTCCTCATCCCCTTAATAAAAATTTTCACAGATTAATTTTAGCACAAATCAATACTAAATGCATCAAATAATTGTTTGGCAGGATACCTGTTCCTACCAGAGTAAATTTACTTTATTGATCCCGCTCTTTGTAATCACTTATCTAGCTATTATAATGAAGCCGCAAGCTTTTCTTTTTGTCACTATGAGTGAAGTTGTACAGCTTCTTTACTATTAGTGTATAATAATTATAGTGGAGGTGATGCTTTATGCGAAGATTCTTTAAAATATTAATCCTAGTATTTCTTTCAATACTTGTTACCTCATCAGTATCCCATAGCCAAGCCCTTATAGAATACGTAAATAAACCCGATGATTCTTACAGTTGGAAGATTCTCTCAGAAGAAAAGAAAGTAGATATAATCATCTATAATGTAGAATTAACATCGCAGAAATGGAATGATATAATCTGGACCCATAGGCTTATTATAGGTGTCCCCAAATTACTTGTTAATCCTAAAGTTGGTATACTCTATATAACTGGGAGTTGGAAAGAAGGATCGGAGGAAGCCCTTTACATAGAAGAGCTTTCTAAAAAATTAGGCTGTGTGTCTACAGTCTTATTTGATATACCTAATCAGCCTCTCTTTGGTGGACTAAGGGAGGATGCTTTAATAGCATATACACTTGCAAAATTTGTAGAAACAGAGAAAGATGACTGGCCCTTACTCCTCCCTATGACAAAGGGCGCTATAAGGGCAATGGATGCTGTTCAAGAGATTGTAAAAAGGAATTTAAACATAGATTTAGAAGGTTTTGTTGTTACCGGGGCTTCTAAAAGGGGATGGACTACTTGGCTTACTGCAGCCTGTGATGGTAGAGTACAGGGGATAGCTCCAATGGTCTATGATAATCTTAATATAAAAGCTCAGTTTGAACATCAAAGGGAGATATGGGGTGATTTTAGTCCACAATTAGGAGATTATACCCAATTAGGCCTAGATAGACTTGCAGACACGCCTATAGGTGAAAAGATCTTATCTATTATAGATCCATACTCTTATAGAGAGAGGATAATAGTCCCTAAACTCATTATCAATGGTTCTAATGACGCTTATTGGGCTATAGATGCGATAAATTTATATCTAAAAGACTTACTTGGAGAAAACTATATCCTCTATGTGCCAAATTCAGGGCATTACCTAGAGGATAGAGAAAGGGTTATAAAAAATATCTCAGCCTTCTATCTATACATAGCTGGGAAAATCCCATTTCCTAAGATAAACTGGAAAATAGAAGAAAACAAATCATCTATAAAGCTTATGTTAAACTCAAATATAAATCCAACTAAAGTAGGGGTATGGTATGCAGATTCGAAATATAAGAACTTTGTCCATTCTCTATGGAACTATAAAGAGGCTCAAAAATCTCAGGAAGACTACTTTATAATTCTAGACAAACCAAAAGATTCAAGTATTGCCTTATTTGGAGAGTTTTACTACAATATTGGCGGTATAGAACTGTATCTCTGTACTCCAGCTATCTTGAGATAACTCTATAGGACCAGTAGCATTCCTAGAGCTGATACAATGCCCATTAATCCTCCAAAGTAGAATGGGGCGCTTGCAGAGATTTTATTCCAAAGAAGTCCAGCTACAAATGATGCTGGCAGTAGTCCTATGCCTTCTAATGTTGCATGAAGTCCAATAAGTGTAGCTCTTGTCTCTATGGGTGCTATATCTGATATAAGAGCCTTCTGAACCCCTTCGGTAAGCCCTATATATATCCCATAGAGACCAAATAAAGTCCAAAGATAGGAACTAGATTTTACCATGGCAAAACCAAGATAGACTAATCCATAGAATAAATATCCTATTACTATTAGTTTCTTTCTCCCTATCTTATCTGAGATCCTACCTGCTGGATAGGCAAAGATCATATATACAAGGTTATAAGTTAGGTACAATAAAAGGACTGTCGCATCGTTAAAACCAAGATTCTTAGCCCTAAGTAGTAAGAATTGGTTAGATGAATTTCCTAAAGTAAATATAAGAGTCACGATAAGGAACCCTTTGAGCCTTTTATCAAGTAATGACCATTTTAGAGTAGGCTTAGAGGTAGATGATTGCTTGGTTATTCTCTTTGACTCTCTTGCAAAGAATAAGACAAAGACACCTAAAAAAGCAGGGATAAGAGAATATAGAAATACCTTAGAGTAATCACCTGAAAATCTTGTGAAAAAGTAGTATGCTAGGAGTATTCCTATGACTGCTCCAAAAGTATCCATTGTTCTATGGAGTCCAAAAGCCCTACCCCTTCTATTTGAATCAGTAGAATCTGCTATCAAGGCATCTCTTGGAGCAGTTCTTATTCCTTTACCAAACCTATCAATCCACCTACCAATAAAGACAAGCCCCCAAGAATGCGATAGATAGAGAAATACTTTCCCTAAAGTAGATGAACCATAACCTAAGATTGCTAGTGGTTTTCTCCTCCCTATAAGATCAGAGATATAACCAGAAAATACCCTTAATAGAGCTGCTGTACTCTCCGCCACCCCTTCAATCAAACCCACTATGGCTGGACTTGCGCCAAGCTTAGTAGTTAGATAGAGAGGAATAAGAGGATAGACCATCTCAGTACTTATATCTGTAAGAAAACTAACAATGCCAAGTATTATAACATTAAACATGATGTATCCTCCTTATCTGAGTAATATTTTGGAATATTATACCAAATCTCTTTAGAATATGCTAATATCTAAGGAATTAAATCTAATAAAATAACCGAAAGGAGGATCGGTTAACTGTGAAAATTTCTGAGAAGTTAGAAGAGGCTTTAAAAGGGGTAGAATGGGAAGTAAAAAGATTTAAATACGAAGTTAACTTTGCCTTAAGGCTTGCAAAGGCATTCCCTGAGAGAAAAAAAGAGTGGGAAAGACTTATAGAGGAAGCGATAAATCTTGTCTCTAACAATCTAGGCAAGAAAGACACAAAAGAGCTTATAGAATCTGCAGAAAAAATCCTTGAACCTATAGGAGAGGTAGCAAAGACATTTACTATTCATTATGTTGGTCATGCCCACATAGATATGAACTGGCTATGGGACTGGCCAGAAACTGTGGATACCTCTTATAAGACATTTACTACTGCTATGAAACTCATGGATGAGTTTCTAGATTTTAAGTTCTCTCAGAGCCAAACCTCTGTATATTCTGCTATGGAAAAGTATAGTCCAGAGACATTTGAGATGATAAAGAAAAAGGTAAGGGATGGTCAGTGGGAAGTAACTGCCAATTTCTGGGTAGAAGGGGATAAAAATCTTGCAAGTGGAGAATCATTAGTAAGACATATACTATATACCAAGAGATATTTCAAAGAAAAGTTTGGTTTCTCTTATGATAAAGTAAAGATTGACTGGGAACCAGATACCTTTGGACACCATTGGATGCATCCCCAAATCCTACGGAAAGCAGGGATAACCAGATACTACTTCTGCAGGGCGGGAAAGGGACCTAGAATATTCTGGTGGTCTGCGCCTGATGGCTCAAAAGTTCTAGCATGGGATGATTCTAAACTATGGTATCTAGGACCTGTAAAGCCGGAAGATGTAGTGGAAGCAGTAGAGCTCTACGAAAAGACAGGCATGAAAGATTATCTTATAGTCTATGGAGTGGGGGACCATGGAGGAGGACCAACTAGGAAAGACCTTCAGCTTATCCAAGAGATGAAAAACTGGCCTATATTCCCTAAGGTAAAGTGTAGCACTACAGATGAATTTTTCTCTATAGCAGAGAAGTATGGAGATAGGTTTCCTATAGTTAATGATGAATTAAACTTTGTCTTTAGAGGATGCTACACATCACAGAGCAATATAAAGGAGGCAAATAGAAAGGCAGAAAATCTATTAACCTCTGCGGAGGTCTTGAGTGTACTATCAAAGAAACTGACTGGTAAGATGCCACCAAAGGAATTGATGGATGAAGCATGGATAAATACTCTATTTAATCAGTTCCACGATATATTACCTGGTTCGGGAATTCCCGAAACATACAAGTATGCACAAGGATTATATCAGAATGCAAAGGCAAGTGGAAATATGGTAAAAGAGTTATCTCTGAAGGCTATAGTAGGAGACATAGATACAGAGATAGATAGCAGCGTGAGAGCAGTCCCGATAGTAGTATTTAACCCTTTACCTTGGAAGAGGACAGATACAGTTACAGTAGATATCTATGATGTATTTGATGTAAAAGATAACTTGGTCTTGATAGATGAGAATAAGAAGGTCTTACCTGTTCAGTATAAAGAGTACTCATTCTTCCAGAAAGCGCTTAGGACAACGTTTACTGCCGAAAATGTCCCAGGATATGGCTATAAGACTTACTATCTCAAGTATTCGGAAGGGGAGGAAGTCACTTCTCAAGTAAAGGTAGAAGATATGTATACAGGTCAGGTAACGGAGAGTAGAGTAAGGGCTAGCAATAGATACACATTAGAGAATCAATTCTACAAACTTACTATAGATGCAGGGATAGGTGCAATAACTAGTATAATAGATAAAGCTACAGGTAAAGAAATTTTACCTAAAGATGGCAAAGCAGGACTATTACAGATACTTTATGAAACTCCTCATCCTATGAGTGCATGGGAGATTGGACAGATAATAAGGACTGTAGACTTAGATAAGGATGCTACAGTAGAAATTGTAGAGACTGGACCATCAAGAGCGGTAGTCAGGAGTAAGAGAAAGTATAATGATTCCGAGTTTGTCCTTGATGTAATACTTAATAATGATGTCCCAAGGATAGACTTTAGGCTTGAGATATTCTGGTTAGAAAGAGGAAACAACGAAGTAGGAGTTCCCATGTTAAAGGTAGCTTTCCCTGTTAATATAACTTGTGGTAAGGCTAGATTTGATATTCCATTTGGAAGTATAGAAAGAAAGCCAGATGGTAATGAGGTCCCTTCTCAGAAGTGGGTAGATCTAACAGGAGTAGAGGAAAATGGAAACAAATTAGGTATCACTGTTTTGAGCTCAGTTAAGTATGGATTTGATGTAACAGAGGACAGGATTAGGATGACATTACTAAGAAGCTCTTATGAGCCTGATCCCCTACCTGAAAGAGGTAAGTATGAATTTACATTCTCCCTCTATCCACACATAGGAGAACTAAATCCATCAAGACTTATAAGGTTAGGGAACGAATTTAATTATCCACTTATACCATATGTTACAGATGTGCATAGGGGAAAATTTGATAGAACGATGGAGATAATAACCGTAGAGCCGGAGAATGCAATAGTATCGATAATGAAGAAGGCTGAAGATAATGATGATATAATCCTAAGAGTTTATGAAACTGATGGAAAAGAAATAACAGCGAGGATAACATTGAATATACCTTGCAGTTCTTATGTAGAAACAGACTTAATAGAGCAACCAATAGGGGAAGAAAAACAAATAACAGGAAAGAGTATTACCCTAGATCTTAAGCCATATGAGATAAAGACTATAAGAATAAAGGGATAAGAAATAACTATCTAGGGCTTAATAGGAATACAGATTATGGGAAGAGTAGAGATAAGTCCTTCAGTAATGTGTATGAATCTTAGAAATCTAGAAGAAGATATTAGAAGGTTAGAATCTGCTGGAGCAGATAGATTTCACTTTGATATTATGGATGGACATTTTGTCCCGAATATTACATTTGGACAAGATATATTAAATGCTCTAAGGCCTGTATCTAAACTTCCATTCGAAGCACATCTTATGATTGAGTCACCTGAAAGATATATAGACAGGTTTATATCTGCAGACATAATTATATTTCACTTAGAGGCAACTAGAGCTCCAATAAGACTAGCCAGAAGTATAAAGAACCTAGGGAAGATAACTTCAGTAGCAATAAACCCCTCTACTCTTCCCGATGAACTTGATTACTTACTACCTGAAATAGATGAGGTTCTTGTAATGACTGTTGAGCCCGGATTTTCTGGCCAGAATTTTATAGAACAGAGTGTAAGAAAGGTAGAAAGACTTAAGAGACTGATAGACAGAGAAAATCCTCTAGTTAGAATTGAAGTAGATGGTGCAATTAGCATAGATACAGGTAAACGGTTAAGGTCTGCTGGAGCTGAAATCTTTGTGGGAGGAACCTCAGGTATATTTATGAACTACGGAACTATAGAAGAAAATCTAAAGAAACTAAAGGAAGTACTAGAGCAAATTACAGAGGAAAGGAGAAGATTCAATGAAGGCGGCGGTATTTGAATCTCTAGAGAATATGATAATAAGAGAAGATTATCCCGATCCAGACTTGGCAAGGGATGGTATTATAATAAAAGTGGAAAGTGTTGCGATCTGCGGCTCTGACGTAAGAATTTTTCACAGAGGACATGTAAATGTAAAGCCTCCCCAGATTATTGGGCATGAAGTGGCAGGAGTAGTCTACAAGGTAGGAGAGAAGACTACCGAATTTAAGGAAGGCGAGAGAGTAGTCCTTGGAGCTGATGTTCCCTGTGGGAAGTGTTTTTATTGTTTGAGAGGACACCAAAATAACTGCCTAAATCTTACCTCATTCGGATATCAACTTCAGGGTGGATTTGCACAATTCATGGCTATTCCTAGAGCTGCTATAGATGCTAGAATAGTTCAAAGAATACCAGAATATCTATCCTTTGATGAAGCATGTCTAACTGAACCTTTAGCCTGTGTAGTAAATGGGCAGAATTTATCTAATATTCAAGCAGGAGATACAGTGGTTATTATAGGGGCTGGTCCTATTGGACTGATGCATGCAATGTTAGCCAAAGCCAAAGGGGCAACAAAGATTATTATCTCAGAGATAGCAGAGAAAAGACTGAAAATGGCTAAAGACTTTAACATAGATGTACTGATAGATGCAAGAGAAAATGACCCTGTTGAGATAGTTCTTAGAGAGACAGATGGGCTTGGGGCAGATATTGTTATAGTTGCTTCTCCATCTGGAGAAGCTCAGACTCAGGCTATACATATGGCTAGGAATTTAGGTATTGTAAATTTTTTTGGAGGTCTTCCACCTGATACAAAAGAGATACCTATAAATACAAATAGGATTCACTATAAAGAGATATTTGTTCACGGGAGTCACGGTTCTTCACCAAAGGATAACGCTATGGCGCTAAAACTTATATCTAGTGGACAGGTTCCAGTAGGAAAACTTATAACCCATACCTTACCCCTAGATGAAATTAATGAAGGATTAAGACTAGTAGAATCAAGAGAGGCACTAAAGGTAATACTGAAACCTTGGGACTAAAGGCTTGACCCCTGAAGAATTCTCTATCAATCTATATGATATAGGGGGCCGTGAGGCTCCCATTTTTATTCTGTAAATTTCTCATAGCAGACTATCTCTTCCAGAGATTTTCTAACTTTTGGCCTTGGGGAGTCTGCAGGATAGCCAAGTGGTGTAAGAGTTACAATCTTATACTTATCCGGGACCCCTAGGATCTCCTTCATCTTACTTTGAGAGAATGCTCCTATCCAACAAGTTCCGAGCCCTTCTGCAGTTGCAGAGAGTGTTATATGGTCAACTGCTATAGCCAAGTCGACTGCATATGCAGGTACTTCGCAACTCATAACCCTATCGGGGTTAAGGCTTACGGCTACTATGACAACCGGAGCTTGAGCTATAAATTGCTGATTATTTGCCGCTTCTGCTATCTTTTTTATGGTTTCTTGGTCTCTAACAACTATAAATTTCCAGTCCTGTCTATTACCTGCTGATGGAGCAAGTCTAGCAGACTCTAAGATCCTATTTAGAGCATCCTCTGGAATCGGCTTATTTTGATAAGCTCTTACACTTCTTCTAGTCCTAATAGCCTCATAAACATCCATTGTTTCTCCCTCCTCCTTTTGAAATTTTTAGATATTTTAGTATAATTATAATACAACACAATAAAGGAGGAGAAAAATTTGAAGTATATAATCTTTTTTCTGTTAGCTCTGGTCATTCTCTCTTTTAGTATAAATGTTTATGCAAATGAAGAGGTAGAGATATTTCGGTTACGAGTGATCAACACATATTCTGGACAAATCGAAGTAAGCCTAGATAGGGGAAGTAGTTGGATATTACTTGGAAAAGTTGAAAGACCTGCGCTGTCTTATAATTCAGATGCGTTTAGGGCTAGCGGTTATATAGAAAGTGGTGTTGTATCTGCTACTGCGGTAAATGCCATACATATAACAGTAGGTAAGAGTAATGCAGACCCTATAAATACCTCTGAGAAATCTGGTAAAACTATAAGCATTGTCCCTAGAGGGACAGATACCTCTATTGAACCCAACAGTAGAATATTAACAAATATAGAAGGAGGAACTTTAATCTTTAAAGAGTGGTCTCCTTTTGTAGGCAATAAAGTATTCTTAGAGAAAGAAGAAAGACTTTTGCAGATCCCAAATGATTATGTTCCCAGTATAGGGGATAGAATTATAATAATAGTCACTGCACCTACTATAATGCCTAGAGAAATCCTTTTTGAAAATAAGGTAGACGGAAATGTTTATATCTGCTATTCTGAAACAGAAAGGGAAGTAGTAGCTAAAGTACTTAGAGCGGTTAAAGGGACAGGAAGATTTGGCGGAACAATATTTGCATATCCCAGTTCAATAAGAGCAAATCATCCCGGAGTTATAGATATCTCTACATCTGGGGTCTTTGGAGGAGAGTATTCTGAGGCTACCTTAGAAGAAGCTGGAGGATTTCAGGTTATTCCTAATAGACATGCAAATACCCCTGAACTAAAAGGGGTATGGACTGCAATGCAGTGGATGATAGTTGCGCCAATAAACGGAAATTTTTTGGAAGGGACATTACCGCTCTTTAGAGGACTCATAAGACCTGGATATGCAGTAGAAGGAAGATTTGGAGATAGCGAAGTTTGGATGAAACTCCCAGTAGTAAAAGGTTTAAACAACACTGCCCTTACCAATTTAAGAGAGTTTAGAATCATTCTACCTCCTTTAGAAACTACACCTCCCAAAGAGACAGTAAATCCTCCTGCTATTATCTCTGTAAGGATAAATATTCAAGCTAGAACATTAGAGATTGAAGGGACAGCTGATCCGGGAGTGAAGATTCAAGTAATAGTAAATGGCTCTATAAGAGGGGAATGTTATTCTAAGGCTGATGGTTTCTTCTATATAAAGAATGTAAAGGCATCTTCTAGAAATCTAATCACCTGTAAGGCTATAGACCCTGCAGGTAGAGAAAGTAGAATAGGAAAACGCATAGGGATCGTTATTCCTAATATTGAAGAATAAAAGGAGGACTTATGGAAGGGTTAATACTTACTGTAATAGGTGGTGGGAGTACCTACACACCAGAGTTAATCGAGGGGGTTATAAAAAATATAGAAGTATTTCCAGTAAGAGAATTAAGATTAATGGACATTGATGAAGTCAAACTTAACATAGTGGGTGGTTTAGTAAAAAGAATGATTGAGAGCTCAAGTGTTCCTATAAAGTTAGAACTTACTACGGATAGAAAGTTTGCCTTAGAAGGAACAGACTTTGTTATTACTCAGATAAGGGTTGGTGGAGTAAAATCACGGATAAAAGATGAAAAGATACCTTTAGAGTTTGGTATCATAGGACAGGAAACAACTGGAGCTGGTGGCTTTACTAATGCCTTGAGGACTATACCAGTTATGCTAGATATAGCAAGAGATATAGAAAGGTTAACTAATGGTGCGTGGCTTATAAATTTCACCAATCCTTCGGGGATAGTTACTGAAGCGCTATTAAAATACTCTAAAGTAAAAACTATAGGGCTCTGTAATGTGCCTATAAATCTACTCTATAGGTTTGCTAATATTTTAGCTGTAGAGATAAAAGATATATTCTTAGACTATGTTGGTTTAAATCATTTAAGTTGGGTGAGGAAGGTATACTCAAAGGGTAAGGATGTCACTGATAGGGTTATAGAGAGTATAAAGACTAGCCTTTCAAGTAAGGAAAGAGAAATAGTAGAGTTAATAAATATGATACCTAACAGTTATCTCCACTACTACTATTTTAAAGACGAGGTCCTTGAAACTCAGAAGAGTTCAGGGAAGACGAGGGGAGAAGTCGTACTAGAAGTAGAGGAAGAACTTCTAGAAAAGTATAAGGATGAAACCCTAAAAGAAAAGCCTCAAGAATTAAGCCAAAGAGGAGGGGCTCACTATTCAGATGCAGCGGTTGAACTTATGAAATCTATATGGTTGGATAGAAAAGATATACAGATAGTAAATGTATTAAATAATGGTTCAATTAGAGACCTTCCTAATGATGCAGTTGTTGAGGTCCCCTGTGTTATAGGTGCTAATGGGGCTATGCCTATCAGTATGGGCGGATTAGAACCATGTATAAAAGGCTTGATCCAAACTGTAAAAAGTTACGAGCAGCTGACAGTAGAGTCAGCTGTAGAGGGGAATTCAGTTAAAGCTAAGCAGGCACTCTTAGTTCATCCACTAGTAGGGGCAAAGGCGATAGCTGATGGCATTTTAGAAAGAATCTTAGAGGAGAATAGAGAGTTTCTTCCACAATTCTTTAGGAGTTGATGAACATGTATTTACTTGGTGTTGATGCAGGGGCAAGCAAAACGCATTGTCTAGTTGCCAATGAAAAAGGAAAGATACTAGGATTTGGTTCTGGGGGAACCGGTAATTATGAGGTATTCGGTCTAAATCCAGCTATGAGAGAGATAGATAAGGCTATATCAGAAGCCTTTAACATGGCAGGAATAGAAAGGGCAGACTTTGGATGTTTTTGCCTTGCAGGGGCAGACTTTCCAGAAGACTTTGTGATGCTAGAAGAAGCTGTAAGTAAGCTAAATAGAGTAGATAAAGTGATAATAAAAAACGATACACTAGCAGCTCTTAAAGCAGGAATAATAAGAGAAGCTTATGGAGTTGCAGTAATTATGGGGACAGGAACTAACGCGGTAGGGATAGGAAGATCTGGCAAGGAAGCTAGACTATTCGGAGAAGGGTTCCTCTTTGGAGATTGGGGAGGCTCAGGAGATATATCTAGAGAGATACTTCATAGGGTCTTTAGAGCTTATGATGGACGAGGAGAGGAAACCATATTGTCAGAGAAGGTCTTAGAGTTCTTTGAAGAAGATGATTTCGTATCATTAGCCAAAAAGCTCTACTATGAAAAGATTGATCGTAGTAAAATCTTACTCCTTACTCCAATCCTATTTGAATGTGCATACCTAGGGGATAAGGTCTCTATAGAGATAGTAAAGAAGATAGCAAAAGAGACTGCATTATCTGCATGGGCTATAATGAAAAGACTATCACTTCATAGAGAGCCAGTAAAAGTTGTCTTAGGAGGTAGTATCTTTAAGGCTAAGGGTCCACTTCTAATAGACTATATAAGAGCAGAACTACACTCTTTTAACCCCAATGGGGAAATAATTCTGCCGAGGTATGAACCAGTAGTAGGGGCTTTACTTCTATCATTTTACTATCATTTTGGAGAGATAAACCCTGAAGTATACAGTAATATAGAATCTACAGTTTTTGAGAATCTAAAGATAAACAGGGAGGTAATTCTATGAAAGCTGTAATCCTAGCAGGAGGAAGAGGAACAAGGCTTTGGCCCTACAGTGAGACGATGCCTAAGGCTACTATTCCAGTTGCTAATAAACCGGTAATTAGAATCTTAGTTGAAGAGCTAAAAAAGTATAATGTTGACATCTACGTGGTTTTAGGTTATCTAAAAGAGGATGTCAGATACGCATTGAAAGACTTTACAGGTATAAATTATATCGAAATAGATAGACAGAACGGAACAGCTAAAACACTTCTAGATTCTTTAAGTATTATTTCTCAAGATGACCTCATAGTTATCTATGGAGATGTCATTGTTCATCCAAAGGACTTAGAAAAATTCATAGAGAAATCTAGAGAGCTTAGACTTACCTGTCTTATATCCCCTCTAGATAAAGAAGAACCCCAGGATTGGATATGTGCAAAAGTTAATGGAGAGAAAGTAATATCTATAGAGGGGCATCCTAGGTCAGGTTCTCATAGGATGTGTGGAATTTACTTCATAGGAAAAGAATTTATCCAATATATCGAAAAAACGCCATCTTTTATGAGAAATGTCCCCGTAGGTGGTATGCCTCCCCAGGAGGTAGAGCTTGCTCAGAGTTTTCAAGTAATGATAGAAGAAGGTTTAGATGTCTATGCGATAGAGATAGAAAACTTCTTTGTAGATATAGATAAACCTTGGCATATCCTCGAGGCAAATAGAAAATACATTGAGTTCTTATCAAATTCCATAGAGGAAACAAAAATCTCAGAAGGTTCTACTATAGCTGAGGACACATATATAAATGGTAAGGTTATACTAGGGAGAAACTCCCATATAGGTCCAAGAGTTGTGATAATGGGAAATCTTATAGTTGGGGATAACACTACTATAACTAACGGCGCTATATTTAGCGGTCCCTGCGTTATAGGTAATAACTGCTTTATCTATAACTATCCAGAGATAGGAGGATACACATCTATAGGGAATAGATGTCACATTGGCCACTGTGCAGAAATAAGTGGCGTCTTTTTTGACAATGTATATGTAGTTCACTATTCCGAGCTCTATGGAGTTTTCGGTCATTCTGTAGATATAGGAGCTGCTACAGTCTGCGGAACTTTAAGATTCGATGATAGATACACAGTACATAGGATAAAAGATAGATCTGAATTTCCAAAGGAAGGAGCAAATGCTACTTATATAGGCAACTTCTCTAGGACTGGAGTAAATGCCATAATAATGCCTGGAGTAAAGGTAGGATGCTACAGCTTAGTAGGTCCTGGTGTTATAGCCTACGAAGATATACCATCTAATACCCTTATCCTAGCAAAACAAGATTACATAAAGAAACCTTGGGGACCAGAAAGATACGGATGGTGATACTATCTAAATATCAGGCGGTAAGGATATAACTATATCTAGCGGTTCTTCTCCTATGTAGCGGTGTTCTCCAAAGTTAAATGGGAGTAGATATGTTTCCCCTTTCTTTATAGGATATTCTTCTTTTCCTCTAACTATAAATCCTTTTCCATTCAAGACTACCAATGAGGCAAAACTCTTAAAAGAACTAGGTACATCTCTTACATTCTCTAAGAAGAATATCTCAAAGCATGACTTCATATAGTTTCCTCCATTTAAGTTATAAATTTTACCAGTACTTACTGCAGATATTAGCTCTTTTTTCATCCCGAATTTCTCTTTTATCTCTAGCTCAGAGTATGGAGTATAATCGAATGCATCCAAAGCTAAGTCCCACCCTAAATTTAAAGTACACTTATTGTCGGTAGATACCACATCACCACATCTACGTTCAATTGAAAAAGTAAAGTCTGAAGGTTCTTGAGTCTCAACCATAAATACTCCTTCACCAATGGCGTGTGGTAATCCAGGAGCAATAAAATAAGTATCATAAGGAGATACCCTTATCTTATTCATAAGAGAGACTAAAGACTCTGAATCATCTTTCTCTATAAGAGACATTAGTTTTCTTTTATCTACTTTCTCTTTGAACCCTAGTAAGATATAGGGCTCCTCTGAGGAGACTTTCCTTGTGCCAACTATAAACCATGCTTCAGCCTTTCCGTAATTAGCATTTAGATACTTTCTAGAGAAAGACTTTTCTGGATGACATTGTAGAGGAAGCCTTATAGCCGAATCAAGGAGTTTAACTAAAATATTCAGCTTATATCCATATGCATCAATATGCTTATTCCCAAGTATCTCTTTAGGGTACAGATTAATAAGTTCTTCGATATTCTTTTTACCTTCTATAGGTTCTATCTTGGAGATACTTTCATCTGATATCCCGTAAGGCTGAAGAGCTCTGACTGTGGAACATATCCAATCCTCTGGATAATTTGTATCTTTAGGCTCCTTTTCTCCCCTAAATAAATCTAGGAGAGCACCCCCCTTATACACTCTATATACCCTCGTAGGTAATATCTTTACAATAGAATTAAAATTCATAATTTCCACTCTAGACGAATAGTTTTATGGTCTTTACCTCATAAGGCTTAAATAGAACTTCTATCTCGTTAGACTTTACTTCTATGGGAGTAAGGTCATCTTCCAAGAGATTCGTCTCTACAGCCTTCTTTATATCAAACCCAAATTTTATCTTTACTCTTCCTCTATAACCATAGGCTTCATATAATCTTAAGACTACAGCATTATCATCTTCTGCCTTCTTAAATGCTCCAACTATTATATTCTCCGACCCTATATCTATGAATGACCTAGAGAGCTCAGCTCCACCTTCTGTAGTCACTAAAGAAATCCCTACTAAAGGAGTATTAAGGGCTATAGCGCTCTGTACTGTTTCTGTCCTCCAATCACCCTTATGAGGTAAGATGCTGTAGGTGAAAGACTGTTCACCCTCATCGGCAAAGAAATCAGGATATATTGGAGCTCTAAGTAGAGAAAGGCCAATTATATTCTCATTAGCACTGTAACCATATTTAGCATCGTTTAGGATACTTACTCCATAATCACCTTCTGAGATATCGACCCATCTATGACCCGGGACCTCAAATCTTGCAGAATCCCAACTAGTATTCTTATGAGTAGGTCTCTGTATATGCCCATAAGCTATCTCATAAGTTGCATAAGAGTTTCTAATATCAAATGGGAATAGGGCTTTAACTAGTATTCTTCTATCGTGCCAATCTATCGTAGTTTCTATATCTAGTCTCGGACTCCCATCGTATAACACATACCTCTGCACTATGCAAGAGTTTCTATATCTCTTCTTTACCTCTATAGAAACTCTTGCTGGTCCACTTTCGATAACTCTTATGTATTCAACATCTTTAATCTCTTCACCATAATTTTCGTAGTCTGTAGCAATATCCCAAGCATCCCAATTTCTAGGTCTATCAGAATAAGCCCACAGCTGATTCCCCCTATCGGTAAAGATCTCTCTATCATTTATCTTGTCATAGTATGAGACTATAGTTCCATCATTTCCTATTTTAATTCTTACCAGGTCATTTTCTAAGGTATCCTCAAAGACCTTTACCTTACTAGCTTGAGGAATATGTAGGGACTTGTAAAGCACTACATATCCCATAGGAGGAACCTTGACCTCTGGACTATATAGTAATTTGGTTCCATCGGGTAGGTCTTGCACAAAGATAGGTTTTCCATCAGAAAGTTCAAGCTTATCAGACGGAATATCTTTTCCTATATATCTTAGTTCTCTAGAGAAAGATGTTGGATTAAAGACTATTATGGCTTCTCTATCTAGCTTCAGTCTTCCAGCTATAGTCTTTATAGACTCTTGAATGATTCTATTTGTAGAATCTTCTACCTCTTTTAGTTCTCTAAGTGCATCTTCGTACACCTCTCTAATAGAAGATCCTGGAAGTATATCGTGGAATTGATTCCTAAGTAACTTGTGCCACCCTATAGTTAGCTCATCTTGCGGATATCTACCAGTTATAAGATACCCTATACTAGCAAATACTTCTGCGGTATAGAGAAGATGTTCTACCCTTCTGTTAGCCTTCTTCATTTTAGACTGAGTTGTATAAGTTCCACGGTGAAGTTCTAGGTACAGTTCTCCATCCCAAACGGGAAGCTCTTCCTTAGGAGCTCTTTCAAAAAATTCCTCCACAAATCCCATCTTTAACCTTGGAAATCCAGGGAATTCCTTAAATCTTTTATACATTTCTAGCATCTCTCTCGTTGGTCCACCACCGCCATCACCATATCCAAAGGATAATAAGGTGTCTGGATAAAGTACCTTCTGCCTATAGTTCTTCCAAGTACCAAGTATATCTAGAGCCTGGATGTTTCCATTATAACCCTGGCCAGGGTTTAGGAAAGAATGGGCTATTATCTTTGTCCCATCCAACCCTTTCCAATAGAATAGGTCATAGGGGAATTTATTGGTTTCATTCCAGTTAATCTTAGTAGTAAGGAAGTAATCTATACCCGCTTTCTTAAAGAGTTGTGGTAGTGTCCAGGTAAAGCCAAAGGCATCTGGAAGCCAGGCGACTTTACATCTTTTACCGAATTCCTTCTCAAAGAACCTCTGCGCATACAGCATCTGTCTTACAAGGGATTCACCTGAGGTGAGATTGCAGTCACTTTCAACCCACATACCACCTACTGGTTCCCACTGTCCACTCTTTATCTTCTCTTTAACTCTTTCGTAAAGCTCTGGTTCATCTTCTTTTAAGAAGGCATAGATCTGAGCACTACTTTGGTTGAATTTAAAATCGCTATAGCTATCCATCAAAGAAACCATAGTAGATGATGTTCTTCTAATCTTCCTTCTTGTCTCAGCCATTGGCCAGAGCCAAGCTAGGTCTATATGTGAATGCCCTGTTAGGGTAATATTCCCTACTGGTGGATACTGTGCCTTTATCTTATCTAATAATTCAGTAATCTTTCTACCAGCTTCTATAATACTTTTCCTAGTTTCTTCAGGGCTTACGAACTCTCCCTTAGGAATAGGAGGATTCCATACTCCAAGGACCATTCTACTGCCGAAAGGATTTTCCGTAATATTTACCAGATAGTCTCCTGTATGAGATGGAAACTTTACCAGACTTAAAGCAGAGTCTAAAGCATTTATCAAGAACTCCTTCAATTCATTCTCATCAGGTAGATTCTTGGCTGCATCTAATACTGCATACAAATCAAATAAAGCAGACTCCACAGCATCGTCAATACTGACTAATCGAGCCTGGGTTAGGTGTGGATCAGCAACATAGCTACCAAAAGGTCCTCTAGGGACAGCTTCTATTAAAATATTAAATCTTTCTCCACCATTAGCTGAGTCTAGGAGTTTAAATTCCCTATGATTTGGGTCTAAACCTCCTACGGGCTTTTCATTAATATATACAATCCCTTCCCCTTCTACCCAAACCTGCAGTCTTACAGGTAAACCTTTAAATTCTTCCGGGATGACAAACTCCTTAGTAAAATAACAAGGGAACGCCTGGACTGGCCACCTATCACCTATATTTAATCTCTGCCAATTCTTCTTATCTGTACTAAAGGACCATTCATTTAAATTATATCTTTTTATCAGTTTAAAAGTACTAAGTTCTCCTAATCTCAAACCTAATCTTTGTATTGCGTATTCTAGCTTTTCCATTTTTACGCTAGCCTCCTTTCACTAGATATAAGATTAAAGCAACAAGTATAATAGATATAACTGGGATTATGAGTAATCTATAAACCTCCCGTATATCAGCATCAAAGTATTGATTGCTTACCACAAGACAGAGATGTGCAGGAGATAACATTACCCCCATAAATCCACAGGCATAAGCTAACATTATAGCGTTATAGAAGTTACCATCTTTCACAAGAGGTATTATCAAAGGGAATGTAACCCCTATAGGGACTATACCCATACCACTGAATAGTCCTACTAGAAAAGGAGCAATAGTAATTATGAGTATTAATGGAAAATTGTGCTGTGTAAAAAATTGAACCACTTGTGGAATTCCACCTGTATTCTCTACAAAACTCTTAAAGACAACAACGCCTACTACATTTAAGATCACATCCAAAGGAAATTTTCGAAGGACCTTAATCAAAAGTCTCCAGGTATCCTTTTTATTAATAAGTAAAGCTATAATAACTCCTATAAGTATACTTAACCAAGATGTTATTCCTATAAGTATGAGTACTATTGGAACAAGGATAGGTAATACATAGAGAATAAGAGTCTTCCATTCCCCATCAACTGGATCTTCTTCTACACTACTGCTAAGCCTTAATCTACCTATAGAGAGAAAACCGATAATGATAGCCGCGATAGATAATGGTAGTTGAATAGATATAAATTTAGACATCCCTATACCAGTTAAGGCGGTGGCTAATACTACCTCCGGATAAAGAGGAAAGAAATATTCCCATACATGTCTAAACCAGTAGTTAATAAATGAACGTATAGAAGGGCTAATCTCTGATTCAATATCAGTCTTTTCCACTAAAGGAGCAGAAAAGAGAGCACCACCTGGAATAGGAAGAAATCCTATCAAAGCAGGCATAGCAGTTATAATTACTTTAGAGTTCTTTATTACTTTTCTAGCCAGTAATACTATATGTTCTAATTGTTTGGTTTCGCCCATTATATTTGCAAGGATTAAAATAGTAGAAAGAGTTATTATCAGCTTTTGATTGGCAGGGTCCTTAAAAGCCAAAATTACAAACTTGAAATAGTCAGTCAACTGTATGTTAAATAAGATACCTAAAGCTAAAGAACCTAATAATAAGCAATATCCAAGCTTAACTTTACGGAGTAAAAAGAAAACAACTATTATAAATGCTATGATAATCTTTAGTAAGGCAGACATCTAATCTAAGATTAGTGTCACCTACTTTCTAGCAAAGATAACTAGAAGAGCCATTAGGGAAAAACATATGTTGATGAGATATAAAAAGAGAAGAGCCTGGGTAGTATTCAATCCCCAATTCAAAAGTCTATGATGTAAGTGCTCCTTATCCGCCTTATAAAAAGGCTCTCCCTTAAGCGTTCTTCTTATAATATTTATACCTGTATCTATTATTGGCTGTCCAAGGACTATAAAAGGAACAAGGACGGCAATTGCTGTAGTGCTTTTCATTGTCCCCTCTATAGCTATGGTCCCTAGTATAAATCCAAGTAAGTATGCTCCACTATCTCCCATAAAAACCTTATTAGTAGAACTCATATTGTGCCTCAAAAAACCCAGAGAAATACCAAGAAGAATGATGGCTAAGGTTGTAGCATAGTCCCTATTTAACAAACCACTAACTATTGCCAATGTACTACTAGCAATTGCTGTTATACCTGAAGCAAGTCCATCTAAACCATCAGCAAAGTTTATGAGATTACCTACACCAACTATCCATATCACTGTAAGTATAGTGGAGAATAGTGGAGAGAAAACCACATATGCTCCAGAAAAAGGATTCCTAACGGCAGATATACTTATTCCACCAGCAATTACTATTAGGGCGCTAGCCACTTGTCCTAAAAATTTTGGAAGGGCAGGAAAATCTTTAGAATTTGCTTTGAAATAATCATCAACTAGATGAGTAAAGAATATTAAAAGTGCTCCACCAACAATACTTATTAGTTTCTTATCGACAGGAAGAAATATAAAAGAAAGTATAATAAACGTAAATAAAAAACTAAATCCCCCAGCTAGGGGGATTGGCTCAGAATGTATCTTTCTTGGGTTAGGTTTATCTAATAGCCCTATCTTTATACAAAACCTTCTAAAGATAGGTGTAGAAAAATAAGTTATAAGAATACTAAGGACTAATATACCTAGATAAATTAGTCCTTCCATAAAAAACCTCTATGATCTTAAGGCAGATCTAGATAACTCTACTATTCTTCTAAACTCCTCTTTATCTGAGACTGCTAAATCTGCTAAAACCTTACGATTTAACGAAATGCCTGCTAGCTTTAGGCCATGCATAAACTTCGAATAAGTCATACCTAATTCTCTAACTCCGGCGCTTATCCTAGCTATCCACAGTCTCCTAAATTCTCTCTTTCTGGCCTTCCTATCTCTGTAAGCATAGCTAAGAGCTTTCAAGAGAGTCTCATTAGCTGTTCTAAACCTTCTACTCCTTGCACCTCTATACCCCTTAGCAAGCTTTAATATCTTTTTATGCCTTCTTCTTGTAACTATTCCACCTTTTACTCTAGCCATATCTCCACCTTATAAACTGTGAGGTATTAGTCTTTTGACTGCTTTAAGATTAGTCTTATCAACTTCAGTAAGACTTTTAAGAACCCTAAGAGCGGACTTACTCTTACTCATAAAATGATGTCCACTGTACGCATGAGCTCTCATAATTTTTCCACTACCTGTTACTCTGAATCTCTTCGCCGCTCCTTTGTGTGTCTTTAGTCCTTTTCCCATCCTTTTTCTCCTCCTGTTTCTTTGGTGAGAATACTATTGTATACTCTTTATTTTCTTCGGAGATAGGTTTCTCCGATTCGACTTCTGCCACATCTCTTAAAAGCTCTATAAGTTGACTTACCAAAGATGCAC
>JBMFMV010000010.1:0-35199 GCA_049970495.1 bacterium | reverse complement strand
GACAGAGCAGATGCATTATATTGCTCAAGCGGCAGGACACACGATGTCAATGATTACTGAACTCAGTAGGGCTTTTGGAGAGATAGATAATATAGTAAAAATGATATCTAATATAGCAGAACAGACCAACTTATTAGCATTGAATGCAGCCATTGAGGCAGCACGTGCTGGGGAACACGGTAGAGGCTTTGCAGTGGTAGCAGACGAAGTACGACAATTAGCTTATCAGACTCAGGATTTCCTCGAAAAGATTAAGATCACAATCGATGAGCTCTCAAAAAAGATGACAGATACTGTTAATACCATTTCTTCGAGTAACCAACAGGTAGAAAGAGGAGAAGAAATTCTTCAGGAGATAACGAATACATTTAAAGTAATTGTAGATAATATACAGGATATAGCTCATAGAATTGAATTAACTGCTGAGTCTAGTCGTGAGATAACTAGAGGAAGTAAAGAGATAGCTTCTGCCTCTGAACAACAGATGAATGTAAATATGCAGCTTTCAGATATGGCGGAAAGTCTAGCAGATATAGCTACAAAACTAAAAGACAGATTAGCCGAAACACAATTAGGAACTTATGATTTAGAGATAGATCTAGATAAATTTGATAAGGAACTTTCTAACTTTGATGAGGTGAAAAAAAGGATTCTTAGAAATGAGTTCGGGATAAATAACGAGTTTGTTATAGGGGTTATTGCAAGACTTGAACCTGTAAAAGGTCATAAATTCCTTTTTGAAGGTCTAAAAAGACTTTTCCCAAAGTATAAGAACCTTATGTGTCTTGTTATAGGAGACGGATCTCTAGAGAAGGAGTTAAAACAACTAATAAGTAGAGAAGGACTCGCTGAGAGGGTTCGCTTTCTCGGATATAGGAGTGACATCCCTAGACTTTTAAGTATAATGGATTTAGTTACCCTTACATCTGAGAAAGAAGGTGTTCCTCCAAGAGTCATATGTGAAGCCTTGGCTGCTAAAAAGCCGGTAGTTGCTACCAATACCACTGGCTCAAGATATCTGGTTAAAGATGGTATAAACGGTAAACTGGTTAACTATGGAGACATTAATGCATTAGCCGATGCTATTGAATTCTTTATTAAGAATCCAGAGCAGTGTAAAGAGTTTGGTATTGCTGGAAGAAGAATTATAGAAGATCTACTTAAGGAAAGGTAACTTGAAGTAGCAATAAAAAGCTATAAGTTTAGCCCTTTTGAATTTAATCACTAGCGCCTTTTCTGTTATTGTGAGTGTTAGCGAAGCAATCTAGTTAATTTTTTCTCTCAGTCCAACAGTCTTTTTTCTCCCTCTATCCTTTTTATATTGGTGATATCTTGAGTTACTTCTAAGGCTCCGAGGTAATTTCCATTTTTATCTCGGACTGCAAAGTATCTTATGTAGATAAGTCTATTATTTAGATTAATCCAAAACTCAGCTGAATCTCGTTTTCCGCTTCTAAAATCCTCTATTATCTGGTTAACCACATGTAGACTCTTCTGAGGATGGCACTGCTGGACCTTTCTACCTATAACAGCCTTGGTCCTTACAAATATCCTATCTTTAGTCTGACTAAAATATCTAACAGAGTCGTTTTTATCTACAAATGTTATATCTACAGGTAGGGTATTTAGGATACTTTCTAGTTCTTCGACGGTGAAAGTTCCTGTTTCTAAAACAATTACTCCCTCTTCTTTTTCTATCTTGGTCTCTTCTACCTTCTCCAAAGGTGCTAGGGTAGATTCTGGGGTGAAACAGCAATAACCTATTTCATCAAACTGACTTCTTATCTCTATCCATTCTCTATCCTGAATGACCCTCAAGCCTGTGGGAAAGAGTATATTATTCTCCTTATAGAAATGGCTAGAGAGTAGTTGAGATAAGCCCTCTGTAAGTGATCTTAGTTTATTGAGAGAATCTTGAGGTTCTTCCTCTACCCTTTCAATATTAGAATATATCTCTTTCTTTACTGAACGAATCATATCATGTTCTTTCCACATTACAGCGGGAGGTTCAGTTATTCCATGTTTTTCTAGATAAGGGAATAAGACATTTTCTTCTCTAAGATAGTGTTTCTCTGATTCTTTAAGATGTTCTATTATATCAAGAATTTCTGCCTTTCTCTCAGCAGATCTTTCAAGGATATCTGATTCCTTTATAATATTCTGGAGTTTAATAGCAAAGTCTAGCAATATTCTATGTTCTTCCCTGAGAATATTTATGGGATGTCCTGCTTTTAAGTCTTCCTCTTTCTTCTCAAGAGACTCCTTAAATATTTCTAAGTGGACTTCGCATAATTTTTGAATCTCGTCTCTTGATATGCCTTCTTTTACTAGTTCCTGCTCCACTTTGGAGATTTCCAAGGCGTCCACACTACCCAAAAGCTCCTTAAACTGTTTCTTGGCCTCTAAAGGGTCACCCCCAAGATGAAGTTTTCTGATAATCTCTTTTAATATCTCCTTTCTGTCTCTTTCTTTACCTAAAATTTCGCTCATCTTTACCTCCAAATCTGATAACTTAATTAAAGCCTATGAAACCCTTTTCTCTCTTAGAAATTGAGCCATCTTTTTGTCTACACTGTTTATATGATTTATCCACCAATCTATCATTAGTTGATTCATTTTGACGGTTAGATTGAGATTAATCCCCTCTTTATCTATGGTATCTTTTAACTCTTTAAAATCTTGACTATACTTGTCATGAGCTCTCTTATGGAGTTGATACTCTGGATAGTTAGCCCTTTGCATAAGTGTCTCTTCAGTCAAAAAGTGGTTTCTTACGTAATTCTGTAAGAAATCTGTAATTTCCTGGATCCTCTCCTTACTCCTTCCAGCAGATTCTAGAAGCTCATTTATCCTTCTAAAAAGCTCCTTATGTTGAGAGTCGATTATTACTACACCAGTTAATAAAGAATCATTCCATACTAATGGCATAATCTCACCCCTTTATCTCAGGATAAAATCTTAAAAATCTTTCTAATGCTATCTGTCTTATAGAGAATAACATTTCTCCTATTGAACTTACATTTCTCTCTAAGACAGAAAAGATATACCTGTCTAATTTATTAGCCCTTACTAGACTTCTGATATTATCCAAAGCCTCATCTATGTCCATTCCTCTTCTGTAGGGTCTATCTTCTATAAGTGCAGTAAATACATCGGCAATAGCTATAATTCTAGAGCCTAGAGATAGACCATCTTCCTTTATACCAAAAGGATATCCGCTACCATCAAGCCTTTCATGGTGAAGCGACCCCTACTCATTTATTAATTCTAAGCCTTCTATATGTTCTAATATCCTGTAAGAATAATAAGCATGAAGTTTTATTATGTTATACTCTTCCTCAGTCAATATATCTGGCTTTTCTAGAATCTCTATCGGGATAGATACTTTACCTATGTCGTGCAGATAACCAGCTATTCTTATAAGCTTTAATTCGTTCTCTGAAAAGCCTAATTCCCTAGCAAGTCCTGCTGCGATCTCCGCTACTCCACATGAGTGAAATGCAGTAAACCTGCTTCTAAAGTCTATAATCATGTGAAATATTAATGCTAAGGTTAATAACTCATCTAAATCTAAAACTGTTCTTGCACTTAGGTTATTCTCCATAGTCAGTAGTTCAAGAGGCATATATGTAGCATCAAACCAAAAACTATCTCTTTTAGAGATACTCAGAAAGGCATCTATTACATCTGGATGAAACATATTATTCTTCTGGGCAGATACCTTCTCTATTATACCGTCTTTTTGTTTTAATACATCCCCATCTTTTATAGATATTGCTATTCTATCTGAAAGATGTAATATATATCCCCCTAGAGGTAGCTCTTCTCTAACATTCTTATAATATGTATGATGATATCTTATAAATAAGCTAGGATTAATAAATGGCTTAAAATCTCTGAATAAATTGTATCCTATCTCCGCATGTCCATATGGATTTTTAGCTTCAAAGTTTGACTCAAACTCTAAGTATTTTAATCTCTCTTTTATAGAAAGAGCTCCAATATCATGCAAAAGACTAGCAATAAGGATATCTCTTTTCTCTTCCCAAGAAAGACCCATCTCTTGGGCTATATTTAAAGCGATACAGGCTACCCTCTTATGGTGATGGTTAAACAAAGAATTGACTAGGTCTACACAATCAGAAATTCCTCTTACTACATCTATAAGGTCTATGTTAAACTGTCTTATCATTCTATATTATATTACTTAATTGTTTGTCTATTTTAGATATGTGTTCTACCAACCAGCTTGTTAAAAATCTAGTGATACTATTTACTAATTCTAATGTTGCTCCTTCTACTTCAACTCTATTTTTTATCTTTAGAAATTCTTTTATAAAATCATCGTGCATAGCCTTATGTGCTGTATAGCCTGGAAATTTATGCCTCTGTATAATATCTTCTTCTGTTTTAAAGTGGAATGCTATATAACTCTCAAGAAATTTTATCATACCCATAAGCTCGTCTTTACCTTTTTTCTGTATACAAGCATCAAGAAACTCATTGAGCTTATTAATAAGGTTTTTGTGCTGAGAATCTACAGTTGAAATTCCTACCTCAAGGTTCTTATTCCAGCTTATCGGTATAATTCCCTCCTGAAAAATTTATTTAGCACTAATTTTATTCTTTTAATACTACTTTGTCAAGACTATAAAAATTCTACTCATAGAGTCCCATAGACAAGTATCTTTCTCCAGTATCAGGTAGTATTACTACTATCAGTTTACCTTCATTTTCTTTCCGCTTTGCCACCTCTATTCCAGCATAGACCGCTGCCCCGCTAGATATCCCTGCAATTATTCCTTCCTCCTTTGCAAGTCTTCTGGCAGTCTCTATGGCGGATTCATCACTTACTGTTATTACTTCATCTATTATTTCTCTATTTAAAACTTCTGGGATAAATCCCGCTCCTATACCCTGAATCTTATGTGGTCCCGGGCTTCCCCCAGATAGTACTGGAGATTTTTCTGGCTCAACAACTATAGCCTTAAAAGATGGTTTTCTTGATTTAATTATCTCTGCTACCCCTGTTATGGTCCCTCCAGTTCCTACACCAGCTACAACTATATCTACCTTACCATCTGTATCTCTCCATATCTCCTCTGCAGTTGTCTTTCTATGTATCTCTGGATTGGCAGGATTTTTAAACTGATAAGGGATAAAGTAGTTTGGGTTAGACTTTGCCAGATCTTCTGCTACCTCTACCGCTCCTCGCATACCTTTTTCTCCCGGGGTTAGAATAATCTCTGCACCAAGAGCCTTAAGGAGTTTTCTCCTTTCTAGGCTCATTGTCTCTGGCATCACTAGGATACATCTATACCCCTTTACAGCGCAGACCCAAGCTAAGGCTATTCCAGTATTCCCACTAGTTGGTTCTATTATTACTGAATCTTTATTTATCTTTCCTGTCCTTTCTGCCTCTTCTATCATACTGACACCTATTCTATCTTTTACACTACTTGCAGGGTTATAGAATTCTAATTTAGCTACAAGAGTAGCTTTAATATCTCCAGCTATCCTATTGAGTCTTACTAGAGGCGTGTTACCTATTAACTCGGTCATATTATTTGCTATCTTTCCCATTTTCTCCCTCCTTTTTAATCCTTGTTTTATAATCTTTTATACCTTCCTCTAGAACTGTCCAGGCAAGTAGAACACACTTGATCCTTACTGGAAAATTCTTTACCCCCTCTAGGGCTTGAAAGTCCCCTAATTCATCTTGCGACTTTTCTTTTCCTTCTATTATCGATTTGACTCTGTTTATTAAGGTAGTTACTTCTTCTAGGGTCTTACCCTTTACCATTTCAGTCATCATAGATGCAGATGCTAGACTTAACGCACACCCCTCACCTCTAAACTTTATATCTACGATTCTATCTTCTTCTACAAAAAACTGTAGATATATAGAGTCTCCACATAGGGAATTTTCACCTTCAGCAGTACAAAAAGGATAAGCACCCCTATAGAAGGTTGATGACAGATCAAGGGTTCCATAATTTCTTGGATTCTGGTAATGGTCTAGGATGATCTCTTTATAGAGTTCTTCTATTTCCATTTTTGAATGTCCTATCTACCCTTTTCAATGCCTCTATAAATCTATCTATCTCTTCTTGGGTATTATATAGATAAAATGAAATTCTACATGATGCAGATATACCTAAAGCCAGATGAAGCGGCTGGGCACAGTGATGTCCAGCCCTTATAGCAATCCCTTCTTTATCTAGTATTGTCGCGATATCATGTGGATGGATATCTCTATAGTTAAAGGAGATTATATTAAGTCTAGAGTTATTTGTAATTGGTCCATAGATTGTTATTCCCTCTATATCTAAAAGTCTCTCGAGTGCATATGAGACTAAGCTCTTTTCGTGTTTATAGATAGATTCCACCCCCACGTTATTCAGATATTCTATTGCTTTATCGAATCCTATAACTCCTGCTATATTTTGGGTCCCACCTTCAAACTTATATGGAATATCTGCCCATATGAAATCCTCTTCTGTCACTCTTTTAATCATTTCTCCACCACCTAAGAATGGATCCATCTTATCTAACAACTCTTCTTTACCATAAAGTACTCCTACACCAGTTGGTCCAAGCATCTTATGGGCGGAGAATGCTAGAAAATCTACATCTAAGTCTTGGACATTAATAGGAATAGAGGGTACACTTTGTGCCCCATCTACTAGGACTAAAGCTCCTATTTTATGGGCAAGTTCAACAATATCCTTAATTGGATTAATAACACCTAATACATTGCTTACATAAGTAATAGAGACAAGTTTAGTCCTTTCTGTTAAGAGGTTTTTGAAGGCATCTAGATTTAATGTCCCATCAGTATTTAATGGGGCAAATTTGATCTTTATATCTCTTTCTTTAGATAACATCTGCCAAGGGACAATATTACTATGATGCTCCATTAATGTAAGTAAAACTTCATCCCCTCTTTCTAAAAATTTCCTCCCCCAACTATACGCTATAAGGTTTATAGATTCGGTGGTCCCTTTAGTAAATATAATACAGTTTGGATTTGGTGCTTTTATAAATTCTGCCACATCTCTTCTTGTCTTCTCATAAGCTTCGGTAGCTCTGATACCTAAAGAATGCACGCTCCTATGGATATTAGCATTATAATGTCTGTAATACTGACAAATTGTCTCTATCACAGTTGTAGGTTTCTGAGTGGTAGCAGAATTGTCTAAATAGACTAATGGCTTTCCATTTATTCTTTCTTTTAATATTGGAAAATCCTCTCTTATCTTATATGCATCATACATCAATTGTTAAGCCTCCAAAATTCCTTCTAGACTTTCTAGAATTTCGACCTTGATAGAATTAATGGGGATTTCGTTTATAAGGTCTCCTAGAAAGCCTTTAGATATAAGTCTAAGTATATCTTTTTCATCTAGACCTCTAGAACTCATATAAAAAACTATCTCTTCGTCTATCTTTCCAATGGTAGTCCCATGGGTACACCTTCTAATATCATTATTCTTAATCTCTAAGATAGGAATTACCTCTAAAGTAGGGTTTTCTCCTATAGTTAAGGCGTGGTACGACTGATAGGCATCGCTAGCATTAGCCTCTTTTTCTATTACTATTTCCCCTTTAAACTTCAATTTGGCATCATCCTTCAATATCCCTTTATAGACAAGATTACTACTAGTAAATGGAGCTTTATGTTCCTGTAGTATATCGTATTGGAGCAGGTCATTTTCATTTAATAGGCAGATACCCCTTATCTTAGAGCTAGCATTGTTTTCTAGCAAGGATATCTTTATGTCCCTTTTTATACCCTTTTCAAGAAGATCTACAAAGAACAATTCTCCTACAGCATCTTCCTTAAGGGAAAATAAAAGACTAGTTCCGTCAAAAATATTATGGTTTGTTCTATCTAAATTTACAAAGTACAGGTGAGCTCCATGGTCTAAATGAGCCTCTAATAACTCAATATGACTTTGGTTAATATAAACTAATTGGCTATAAGCTTCCATATTAATAATTACCTGAGAAATTCTAGAATTATTTATGCGTGACAATTTTACCCCTTTAGGTATATTTATAAGTAGACTATCTTCCACTTTAACCAATACTCCCTTCTAGTTGGATCTTTATTAATCTATTTAACTCTACAGCATATTCCATTGGGAATTCCTTCACAATAGGTTCTATAAAACCTCTTACAAGTAAAGCATTGGCTTCTAAATTATCTAATCCTCTAGAAGTTAGGTAGAATAATTGTTCCTCAGAAATTCTACTTATAGAGGCTTCGTGAGATAGAGATATATTTTTATTCCTTACCTTTATGTTTGGATAAGTATCAGAACGAGAATTCTCATCTAGAATTAATGCATCACATCTTATACTAGACTTTGACCCTTCTGCTAAAGAGTCTATATAAACTAGCCCTCTATAGCTATTACGTCCACCATCTTTACTTACAGACTTGCTTATAATATTCGAAGATGTATAGGGGGCAAAATGTAGTGCTTTCCCACCAACATCTTGATGTTGTCCCTTCCCAGCAAAAGCAACACTAAGGAGCTCAGCCTTAGCTCCTTTTCCATACAGATAAACACTTGGATATTTCATACTAACTCTACTGCCAAGATTTCCATCTATCCACTCTACAATACTATCTTCATAAGCAAAGGCTCTTTTTGTTACAAGATTATAGACATTATTAGACCAATTTTGCACTGTAGAGTATCTTACCCTGGCTCCCTTTTTCACTATTATCTCTACTACCGCACTATGTAGCGAAGAAGTACTATAGATAGGGGCAGTACAGCCTTCAATATAATGTAGATAACTCCCTTCTTCAGCAATAATAAGTGTTCTCTCAAATTGTCCCGCATTTTGAGCATTTATTCTGAAATAGGCTTGGAGAGGGATATCTACATGAACCCCCTTAGGAACATATATGAAACTTCCACCACTCCATACTGCACTATTAAGAGCAGAAAATTTATTATCTTGAGGCGGCACAACCATCCCTATGTATTCCCTTACTAATTCCGGGTATTCCCTTACCGCCGTATCGGTATCTACAAATATTACCCCTTGGCTCTCCCATCTTTTTTTTAGATTATTATACACTGATTCTGATTCATATTGAGCAGAGATACCTGCAAGATACCTTCTTTCCGCCTCTGGTATACCCAACTTCTCAAATGTATTACGGATATAACTGGGCAAATCTTCCCAAGAGTTACCCTTTCATTCTACCGGCTTTATATAATAATATAAGTCATTAAAATCTAAATCTGACAGATCTGGTCCCCAAAATGGCATTGGCTTAGATATAAAAATTTCATAGGCATTCAATCTGAACCTTCTCATCCACTCTGGTTCCATCTTTATCCAAGAAATCTCCTCTACTATTTCCCTTGAAAGACCTTTTTTAGTTCTAAATACATACTTTTCAGGGTCTTTAAATCCATATCTATATTCATCTACTATCTTATCTAACATTCAAGTCTACCCCCTCTAACCATTCATACCCATTTTCCTCTATAAAATTAGCAAGCTCCCTTCCGCCAGAAGCTACAATCTGGCCGTTTTTCATTACATAGACAAAGTTTGGTTCTATATAATCTAAAATCCTACTGTAATGGGTAATTATAATAATTGACATATTACTATTGAAGATTCTTTTTATACTCTCAGCAACAACTTTTAAGGCATCTACATCAAGACCCGAATCAATTTCATCTAAAATTGCTAAATCTGGTTCTAACAGAGCCATCTGGAGGATCTCACACTTTTTCTTTTCTCCTCCACTAAATCCATCATTGAGATAACGCCTAGCAAAGTCTTCCTCAATCTCGAGAATACTCATCTTTTCTTTAAGAAGTCTATTAAACTTAGAAAGAGAGATATTTTCTCCTTTTCTTATATTTATGATGGTTTTTAGAAAGCTGGCAACAGTAACACCAGGGATCCCTATCGGATACTGAAAAGCCAAAAATATACCAAGCCTTGCACGTTCTGTTGGTGAAAGATTAGTTATGTCTTTCCCTTTGAAAAGAATATTCCCCTTATTGACCTTATATCTCGGATGTCCAGCAATTGTATAAGCCAGAGTGCTTTTGCCTGTTCCATTTGGTCCCATTACTGCATAAATCTTCCCTTTTTCTATTTCAAGATTAATCTGCTTAAGTATCTCCCTTCCTTCGACTTCTACATATAAGTCCTTTATTCTAAGCACACTCTTCCTCCTGATATAATTTCTAGTATTTATAGTAATTTTATCATAATATTAAAGATTTTACAACTAATAACTCTACTGTAATTCTATTCTGTACTTTGGATCTTTAAGTCAATCCATACTCTTTAGGGTTGAACTTAGACATATCTAACTCATCCTTTATCTCATGCCAGAATTTTTCCTCATCGTCAGGGATATCTTCTAATTGTATATTCATTAAATCTAACCATCTTATCTCCCGAGGAGAGATGTTAACTTTTCCTTCTTCATATGCCTTTCTTAATATATTAATAGCAAGCTGAACAGCTAGCTTTGTCCTTGAAAAATTACTCTCTATCTTAACTAATTCTTTACTAATGGTATATATAACGTCAGGTCTTAGAACATATGCTTGGGGATCAAATTTACTGTCCGACTCTACTAACCAGTCTCTAAGTCTTAATGCATCTTCTCTATTTTTCCCTGCTACATTTAAGAGCCTACAGTCATAAATTAGCTGTTCTGTATAAACTGTTGGAGCCATATCACTTAATAGTTTGATATTCTGAACAGATTCGTTACTCCACAGATCTGCCATTGCCATTGTGATATTTCCTATTGGGCTTAGATGAGCACAAGCACTAGTCTTTCCTTCTATTGAGATGGGGATACCTGCAATAGTTTTTATATATAGACCCTCATAGGCACAATCTTTACTTGGACCTATAGCCCCCATCTCAAAAGCTACTAAGCTTCTGGGTACAGATGCAACTCTAACCACTGCAGAGAATACCTTAGGTATAAATCCTTTATCTGCCAAGACCATAGCGGTATTAGCAAAGCCGCAGGCACTATCGCCTGCAGGATAAGCCCCTGTAGTATTAGCTATGTCTATTATTCTACCCCATAAATATTCCATATCCCTTACTCCCAAGATACCTAGAGCCAATATTACTTTTTTAATGTCTCCATTTAAAAGAGCATCATCATTGATTTCCTTACCACCAGTAGACTCTATAGAGAGAAATTCTGCGCCAGATCTAGCACAACCTTCAAAGGTTTCAAACATCCTATCAACATAACTACCCGTACGCATCTTAGGTGGCCTAACCATATCTCTTGTGTCATTTGGAGTTATACGCATTACACTCTTTAACTGATATTTACTCTCGTATTCATACATTATTTCTCTTACTATTTTGCATACCTCTATCCCCCACTGTGGATTTACAGTCATCTCTGGAAGTAGTTCAATTTCTACAACAATACCTGGGGAATAAAGTTCTACTGCTCTTTTACAGACCCCATTTATCATCTGCTTATACTGTTCTATAACCTCAGGCATACTCTCTTTATTTATTGTTATAGGAGGAAGAGTAAAGTTTATCTCTGGATAAACCTCTCCACCACCAATAACCATACCGTTGGACATCTCTATAGGATTCTTGGCAACACCAAAGACTAACTCGGTACTAGAGTTATAACTTAACTCTGTGAAATTTCTTTTCATCTTTTCCCTCCTCACATAATTTTTCTATTAATTTAATATTTTTAATTAAAAAAGTCAAGTATATGGCAATGCTGAGGTTGTAATCATTTTTGGGAGGATTCTGTTGACTTTAATGTTATAATTATAATTGACTAACCAGTCAGTCGGAGGAGATGACTTGGGAAAGAGAGAAGATATTCTGAATTCAGCTTTAAAATTATTTCTTGAAAAGGGATTTAGTGCGACCTCTGTAGAAGAGATCACTAAACTTGCTGGTATCTCTAAGGGGAGTTTTTATACATATTTTCATTCTAAGGAGAGTCTTCTTAATGAAATTATTCATCTCTTTTTGGAGGAGGTTAGTAGGAAATTTTCTCATATTCTAGAGAACAAGAAGGGGAAACCTCTGGAATTTCTTGAAGTCTTCTTCGATCTAAATTTAGATTTAGCTAAAGAGCATTCTTCTAATATATTTACCCTTGTTAGAGAGGTAAGTTTTGCCCCGATACAGACAAGGGAAAGACTTACCATTTCATTTAGTAGATTAATAGAAGAACGACTACGAGAGTTTATAACTAAATTGAAGGGCTCTTGTGATGAGAGCGATATTGTTGTATTATTAGGGACTATAATAACCTTTTGGGCAAGGTTTATATTTAAAGAAGAGGTTCCAAGTTCTTACGAGTTAAGTAAGAAAATATGGTTTGGTTTAAGTGGTGAGTAGTATGGATCTAGTAGCAGGGTTTATTGTAAAAAGGAGAGTCTATGTAATAATAATTTTTCTCCTTTTGATCCTTATCTCTATATTAATTATGCCGAAAAGAAAGTTGTCCTATAGTATTTTCGATATATTACCTTCAAATATTAAGTCTTTGACTGGACTTAAGTTCCTTTCGGAGAAGATATCTAAGGGCCCAGAATTTACAATTCTATGCAAAATGGATAATATAGAAGAGATAGATAGATTAGTTAAGAGATTGGAATCTTTACCCTATATTATATCTATAAGTTGGTTGGGTAATAATCAAGACCTTGCTTATCCTGAAGAGACATGGAACAGAAATTCAGACTTTTGGTATAAGGATGGTTTTTATAAGATTAATATAACTCTAAAATCTGCCAATTCATATAAAAAGCAAATAGAAGAGATAAAAGAAATACTGCCTAGTTGGGCGGGGCTTACTGGAACTGAGGTGATCTCATATGATATGGAGAATTACTTTAAGAATTCTACTATTATATACTTCTCTCTTGGTATTCTCTTTGTAGCTATATTCTTATTTTTGTCCTTCCCCAGCGCTATAATCCCTATCCTTATAGTGGTATCTATGGTGGTTGGGGTTTTGATAAACTCGGCAATTACAGCCTTATCAGGTAAATCTCTTTACTTTCTGATGGACACTATAGTAGCTATACTCCAGGTAGCAGTAACATTAGATTATGCTCTCTTCCTCTACCACAGATACGAAGAAGAAAGGTCTGTAAAAGATAAGGAAACTGCTATGGTAAATGCTATTGTATCTTCATTTAAACCAATATCTCTGAGTTCTTTGACTACAATAGCAGGATTCTTTGCACTCACATTTGGTAGGCTTACCCTTTATAGCATAATGGGGTGGATCTTGGTAAGAGGGGTATTTATATCCCTTATCGTTATTTTGACATTTTTCCCCTCTCTTCTACTCTTATTCGATAAACTTATTGCTAATAAAAGACGTAGAGTAATTCCTTTAGGTGTTGGAAGATTAGGTAGATTTATTGGAAGATACTCCTATGTCTTCTCTATCATCTTTATACTTTTACTTATATTCTCTTTTTATACAAACAGTAAGACAGAGCCGGTTTTCGATATAAATATATTCTTGCCCAAAGATATCCCATCAGTAAGTACGATGAATAAGGTTAATGAAATCTTTGGTAGGACTGAAAGTGTACTTATAGTGGCAAAGGAAAATACGGTAGGTTTTTCTGATGCACTTTCAAGTATTAAGAAGTTAGATGGAGTAAAGACCGTGATGCATTACTCTACTGTCTTAGACCCTGCTCTACCTGAGGAATTAATCCCAGAATCTCTTATAAATAGGTTTAGAAATAATGGTTATACATTTGCTTCAGTTTCAATAAAATATAGATTGGGCGAAGAAAAGGGGTTAAAACTTAAAGAATCTATAAATAGAATTTTAGTAGAAAAGGTAAATGGAGATGCATATCTGACAGGAGAATCTGTCCTTCTAACCGATATAAGAGATATCTCCTTTAATGACCAGCGCATGACCACTCGTATTTCTTTTTGGCTAATAATATTTATAGTGGCAATAGGTTTCTTGTCTATGTCAGTTCCTCTTGTCCTTACCCTTGTAATACAATCGGCTATCTGGTTAAATATAGGCTACTATTATATCTTTAATAATCCCATGCCGTTTTTTATCCCCTCCATTTTGGGTACTATACAACTTGGGGCAACGATTGATTATGCTATCCTTCTGACTAGTAGATACCAGGAGGAGAGGAGAAATGGAAGTAGTCCTATAGATTCGATAGATAAATCGGTATATTGGGGTGCTCATTCTATAATAACTAGTGTTGGAACTATGATACTTATGAACTTACCTGCCAGTATCTTGAGTAATATAAAATTGATAAAGCTTACTATGGGAAGCCTTGCTAGAGGAGGATTATTGAGTTTTTTAATTGTTATGTTTTTACTGCCAGCACTCTTAGTTACTCTAGATAAGATCTTTAAGTTTACATCATATAAATGGAGTGAGGATAAAGATGAAAAGGTTTAAATCTATTCTTGAAATTTTAATGATTCTTTTCTTGTTCATATTTTCTAATACTCCGCTCTCCTTATCTAATCAGATCTTGGTTTCTGATGATGAGAGTATCTATATTATTGCTAATTCTAAGGGAAGTATAAAAAAGACTATTGTTGTGGATTGGTTAAGAATAGAAGGAAAGGGGAATTATACCATTTATGATAGTGCCTCTAGCCTTAGAAATGTCAAAAAACTTCTAGGAGATGGTACTATAACTGTCTCTAGTGATAGGGTAAAGATAGAGGGAAGAGTTAATGGGATATCTGATATATACTACAGAGGGGAGACAGACAAGAAGCCTCCGGTATCTCTAAGTATTAACTACTACCTTAATAAGAAGATGGTTCAATATAAAGATGCAAAAGATAAAGGTGGGACTTTAAGGGTAGAGTTTATACTTAAGAACGCAAGCTTAAATAGGGTCAAGATAAAGGATAATATAGAAGATATCTATACACCATTCACAGTGATAATAACTGCTAATTTCCCCGCCTCTAAGATAAGAGATATTAAGGTCTCTAACGGAGGTACTGTTACATCTGCAGGGAGTAATATAACGGTTAACATAATGGGAATGCCTCAACCAGAATTTAAAGGTTGGATAGAGATTAGTATGGATAAAATAAATCTAGACTCTTTACAGATATTAATAATACCTTCTTCTCCTACTATAGCAGGAATTCTTAGTAGTCTTAAAGAATATATGGGTGGTATAGAACAGATTGACCAGATACTTAAGTTCCAGCAGGACCTACTGAAGCAGATGGCTAGAGAGATAGGGGATACTATAAATAATAAAAATCCTGAAGAATCTTTAGATAACATAGATAAGATAAAGGATAGAATAGATACACAAATGAAAACCTTAGATAATTTAGAGAAGAATTTAGATAAGCTAATAAAGAGAAATAAGAAGATGTTAGAACTAGCCAAAGAGAAAGGTAGTAATGAGAATTTATTAAGTTTACTAGAAGAGGAAAAGAGAGACTTGGACTCTATGAAGTTAAGTATAAAGTCTCTAAAGGATAGTAGTTTAGAGATGTATAAGCTTTCTTCTGATATTCCACTTGATAGTATTAGAAGCATACTTGCTAGCCTTTCTAGGATAAGTATGAGTCTAAACGCAGTAGCTGAAGGCGGTGTAGTTGGTTTTGTTATGATACCAGGTCTAAATATGGTGCGTGAGGGTATAAAGACTGCGAAGTCTGAGTTAGAAAAGAGCAAAGAAAAGATGGATATTATGGAAAGACTAGCTAAAAGTTATGATTCTTTTATAGGAAAGCCAAGCGATACCAAGAAGAGCAGTATAAAATTTGTCTACTATATAAAGTTCGAATAAATTTTGACAGAAGATAAAGTTATATGGTATACTTTTAATCAACTTTTAGTTCAGATTAGACTGAGAGAGGAGAGTTGAGATGAGAAAAGATGAGTTTTTGGCATTGGCTGATAGGTATAGGGTATTTCCTGTTTATAGGGAAGTTTTACAGGATACCGAAACTCCAATAGGTCTTCTCTCTAGAGTTATTTCTTATCCGTATGTCTTCCTCTTAGAGAGTGTAGAGAAGGGGGAATATCTTGGTAGATATTCCTTCCTTGGTTGGATTCCTCGCTATATATATGAGGTATACGATGATCCATTTTCTATCCTAGAAAGAGCCTTAGAGAAAGACGTAGGTTCTTTTCCTGATTTACCCAGATTTTGGGGAGGTCTAGTAGGTTATATAAGCTATGATGCAGTAAGGTGCATAGAAAAAATCCCTTATTCTCCCAACAAGGACAATGTGAAATTCCCCTTAGGAGCATTTATAAGACCAGAATTTGTTGTCGCATTTGACCATGTAAAGAATAGGATGAATGCTATTACCGATGTAATCATAGATGGGAATGAATACAATGTCTATAACTCTGCCTATGAAAAACTTTCCTATGCCCTTAGTATACTTAGGTTACCGAAAAAAGATATGGATGATTTTAACCAGCATGATGAAACTAAGATAGAAGTAGGTATCTCAAAAAAGGATTTTGAAAAGGCTGTAGAAAGAGCAGTAGAATACATAAAAATGGGTGAGGCTTTCCAGATTGTATTATCCCAGAGATTTTTCTTTGACTCTAAAGAGATAGACCCCTTACAGCTTTATAGGGCTCTAAGATTTATAAATCCTTCACCGTATATGTTCTTCTTAAAGTTTAAAGATACATATATTATAGGTTCATCACCTGAGGTTCTAGTGAGGGTAGAGAATGGCATAGTAGAAGTTAGACCCATAGCAGGAACAAGAAAGAGGGGATTAAATCCAGAAGAGGATAAGAGGTTAGAAGAAGAACTATTGAGCAATGAGAAGGAAAGGGCAGAACACATTATGTTGGTAGATTTGGGGAGAAATGATGTTGGAAGAGTTTCAGAGCCTGGCTCTGTTAGAGTAGAAAAGTTGATGGAGGTGGAGAGGTATTCCCATGTCATGCACTTAGTAAGTAGTGTAAAAGGAATACTTAGAAGTGATTTAAATTGTGTTTTTGCTCTTAAATCTAGCTTTCCTGCGGGGACTGTCTCTGGAGCGCCTAAGGTAAGGGCTATGGAGATTATAGAAGAACTAGAACCATTTAACAGGGGACCATATGCTGGAGGGATAGGCTATGTAACACCAAAAGGAGATATGGATACTTGTATAGCTATAAGGAGCATCTTTATGAAAGACAATATTGGTTATACTCAGGCTGGAGCAGGGATAGTCTATGATTCTACTCCAGAAGCTGAATATTATGAGACTATTAATAAGTCAAAGGCAATGTTTGAGGCATTAAGATTGGCTAGGAGGTCAAGATGATACTCCTTATAGATAACTATGACTCATTTACCTATAATCTTGTTCAGTATATAGAGGAGTTAGGAGAAGATGTAGTTGTATTCAGAAATGATGCTATCTCTATAGAGGAGATTAAAAGGTTAGACCCTTCGGGTATAGTAATCTCTCCTGGTCCTTCTTCTCCAGAGAAAGCGGGTATCTCTGTAGAGGTTGTTAAAAGTTTTTATAAGGAGAAGCCTATCCTTGGTGTCTGTTTAGGACATCAGGCGATAGGATATTCCTTTGGGGGGAAGATAAGAAGGGCTAATATTCCCGTTCATGGAAAGGTTTCACTTATCTACCATAAAGGAAAGGATATCTATAAAGATGTCCCTAACCCTTTCCAAGCTACTAGGTATCATTCACTAATAGTTACCGATATTCCTCCAATCCTTGAAGTTTCTAGCTGGACTGAGGATAATATCATAATGGGGATAAGACTTAGAGATTATCCGGTTTTTGGTGTCCAATTTCATCCCGAGTCTTGTATGACAGAATATGGTAAAGTAATTTTAAATAATTTTTTAGCGGAGGTTAGATAAGGTGAGTATAGAAGTGTTATCTAGACTTTCTAGAGGTGAGCATCTAGATATAGAGACTACCTATATGATTGTCAAGAAGATAGCTGAGGATGGTATAACTGAATCTCAGCTTGGGGCTTTACTTATGGGCTTAAAACTAAAAGGAGAGACACCTGGGGAGATAGCCGGTTTTGTAAAGTGCCTAAGGGAGATGTCTATAAAGGTCCCTAACAGCAGATTGGCTATAGATATATGTGGGACAGGCGGAGATAGGAGTGGAACATTTAATATTTCTACTGCTGTTGCCCTTCTCCTTCCTAGATATGGAGTAGCGGTAGCAAAACATGGTAATAGGTCAGCCTCTAGTATGTCCGGTAGTATAGATGTAGTAGAGGCTCTTGGTATACCATACTCCAATGACCCAAAAGTTGTAGCTAGAGAAATAGATGAGAAAGGTATCTCGTTTATATTTGCACAGTACTTTCACCCTGTAGTTGGAAAGGTTGCTAAGGTCAGAAAAGAGATGGGCTTTGGGACAATTTTCAATCTGTTGGGTCCTTTACTCAATCCTGCTAGACTTAAGGCTCAACTCATAGGTGTCTATAGTGAAGATGTGCTTGATAAGATTTCAGAAGTGGTAAAGATTTTAAATATGCATAGGACAGTTATAGTTCATGGTCTTTCAGACCATCTTGATGAGGTCTCTATATCTGGTCCTACTAAGGTTGCCTTTGTTGAAGGCTCAAAGATTGAAAAGTTTATCTTTGATCCTAGAGAAATAGGGCTAAAGTTATATCCTCCTGAGAGTATAAGGGGCGGATCTCCAAGTGAAAATGCAGAGATTATAAGAGCCATTCTTAATGGGGGAGGCACAGAAGCTCAGAGAACTGTTGTGGCTTTGAATGCTGGATTTGCCTTATGGACTGCTGGGGAAGTTGTAAGTATAGAAGAGGGAGTGAGATTAATAGGGGGTGATTTACATATCAATATTGGATAGGATTGTCCAGGATAAGCAGAGAGAGATACCTCTTTTGGAGTCATATAGAAATCAATTTAAGGTAGTGAAATCCCGTTTTAAGGATATATTTACTAGCGGAGATATTGCCTTTATAGGAGAGATAAAACCGGCTTCTCCTATAAAGGGTGAATTTCTTAGTAGAGAAAACTTAGAGGTTGTTATAAAAGAGCTGACAAGCGTCCCTATATCTGCTGTCTCCGTATTAACTGACAGCCATTTTAATGCTAGTATTGAGAATATAGGTTTAGTAAGAAGATATGCAGATATTCCTATACTTCGCAAAGATTTTATAATAGATGAGCTTCAGATCTTTGAATCTAGCTTATATGAAGTGGACGCTATCCTTCTTATTGCCAGAATACTCTCTAAAGAATCTTTAAAGTTACTTTATAGTCTGTCTCTATCCTTAGGAATAGAACCTGTTGTTGAAGTGTATAGTATAGAAGACCTAGAAAAGACACTTGAACTTAATCCTAGTATAGTCCTTATAAATAATAGAAATCTAGAGACTTTTGAGGTCAATATAAGACATACCGAAGAGATAAAAAGATACATCCCTAACAGTATAAAGATAATAAGTGCTAGCGGTATATCTTCTAGAAGGGATGTAGAGTACCTCAAAAGCCTTGGAATAGACGGGATCCTTGTAGGAGAAGCTATAATGAAAACCAGGGATATTAAAAGTAGAGTTATGGAGTTGATGGGAATTGAGAGTTAAGATATGTGGTATAACTAGAGTAGAAGATGCATTATTTGTTGGCAATTTGGGAGCTTGGGCTGTAGGTTTTATATTTGTCCCCTCAAGTCCGAGGGTGTTGACCTTAGAAAAGGCTAGAGAGATATCGTTAGCTCTAGAAAACAGTTATCCTAATTTGCTGAAGATAGGGGTCTTTGCAGATCAGCCTGAAGAATTTATCTATAATGCGATTAACTTTTGTAAACTTGATGGGATACAACTCCACGGGAGAGAATCTCTGGAGTTTTTAGAGAGATTTGATTGTAAAGTTAAGATTAAGGCATTTATAGTAGATGAGGAGATAGAAGTTAGTATAAAGAATTTTATAGAAGAAATAAGGCTTTATAAAGATTGTATACCGCTTTTGGATATACCTAAGGATAAAAGTTTAACTCAGGATTTACTAATCGATTATGCTTCTATGTTAAAAGATTATGGGATAGATTTTATTATTGCTGGGGGGATAAACCTAAGTAATATAACTAGATTCTTGTCTTTAAAGCCGTATGCTATAGATATTGCTAGAGGTGTAGAAATTAGGCCTGGTATAAAGGACGAAGAAAAGTTATTAGAGATATTTAAATTGCTAAAAGGAGATGAGATAAGTGTATAATTTACCAGATGAACGGGGTTATTTTGGAGAGTACGGCGGAAGGTTTGTTCCAGAGACTCTTATGGAGCCACTTTTACAGTTGGAAGATGCCTACATAAAGATAAAGGATGATAAGAATTTTTGGCAGGAATTTAATAGACTCTTACAGGATTATGTAGGTAGACCAACACCGCTATACTGTGCAAGTCGTCTTTCGGAAAAACTCGGGTTTAAGGTCTATCTTAAAAGGGAAGATTTGTGTCATACTGGAGCCCATAAGATAAATAACTGTATAGGTCAAGCCCTTTTGGCTTTAAAAATGGGAAAAACAAGAATTATAGCAGAGACAGGAGCCGGACAGCATGGGGTGGCTACCGCTACTGTAGCTAGTCTCCTTGGTCTTAGGTGCACAATATATATGGGTGAAGAGGATATGACTAGACAGAAGATGAACGTATTTAGAATGAGGCTTTTAGGCGCAGAAGTTATTCCCGTCTCTAGTGGGAGTAAAACCCTTAAAGAGGCTATAAACTCTGCATTAAGAGACTGGGTTACAAACATAGATGACACTCACTATCTAATAGGTTCAGTGATAGGTCCACATCCATACCCTATGATAGTAAGAGACTTCCAGTCAGTAATAGGTAAGGAGGCTAAAAGGCAGATCTTAGAGAAGGAAGAGAGACTACCAGATTATGTAGTTGCCTGTGTTGGAGGAGGAAGTAATTCTATAGGAATATTCTATCCATTTTTAGAGGATGATGTAAAGCTGATAGGTGTAGAAGGTGGTGGTTTAGGATTAGAAACAAAGAAACATGCTGCAAGTATATCTAACAGTCAAATTGGTGTTCTACATGGTTGTAGGATGTATCTTATGCAGGACGAGTGGGGAAATATTATGAATACGTATTCTGTCTCTGCTGGCTTAGACTATCCAGGTGTCGGACCCGAACACAGCTACTTAAGAGACATAGGTAGAGTAAGGTATGAATACGCTACAGATGAGGTGGCTCTTAGAGGTTTCAAAGAGCTTTCCCTCCTCGAAGGGATTATCCCTGCATTAGAAAGTGCACATGCAGTTGGCTATCTATTTGTAAGTGATATACCAGAAAATTCTATAGTGATAGTTAATCTCTCGGGACGTGGAGATAAAGACTTAGACATCGTAATGAGGGAGATGAACTATGAGTAGAATATCTGATGCATTTAATAGGGCTAGATCTGAAAAGAGGATAAGTTTTATCCCCTTCTGTGAGTTTGGTTATCCCAATTTAGAGGATTTTCCTCGTATAGTAGATATTATCTGTAAATATGGGGATATAGTAGAGGTGGGGATTCCCTTTTCTGACCCAATAGCTGATGGGCCTATAATCCAAAGGGCAAGTGATATTGCTATTAAAAATGGGGCAAATATTTCCAAAGCCTTTGAATGGCTTTACAATTTCAGAAAGAATAATAACTCTACCCCTATAGTCTTTATGCTCTATTATAACCTTATACACTATATAGGTGTAAAAGAATTCTTTAAAATAGCTAGAGACGTGGATCTAGATGGCGTTGTAATACCAGATCTGCCTATAGAAGAATCCGATAACGTATATCCATATAAAGATGGTATTTCAATTATATGGCTTGCTTCGGTTACAACTACCAATGAGAGGCTAAAGAAAATAATAGAAAAGAGCGATAGCTTTATCTATTGTGTTTCGGTGAAAGGAGTAACTGGGCCTAGAGAAGGGGTCTCAGAGGATGGGTTAGATCTAGTTAGAAGAATAAAGAGACTTTCTACTATTCCTACTGCATTGGGCTTTGGATTAAAGAGTAAGGAACAGATAGAAAAATTAATAGGGATAGTTGATGGAGTTATTGTAGGAAGTGAGATTATTCGTATCATAGATGATTCAGATAGTAAAAATTTAGAGAGTTATTTAAAAGAATTAAAGTCCGCTACCTTTATGCTATAATATCTCTTGTGGATAAAGACAGTATTTTACAGCTTAAGAAGAAACACCCCTGTGGTAGTGATCTTTGGAGAGTCCTAGAACTGGGGATAGATGTCAAGATAGAATGCTTGGGATGCGGTAGAGTGGTAGTTTTTGAAAGGGATAAGATTATCAAAAAGATAAAAAGGGTCCTATCATATGAGTCTTTCGTGGGGTCTAGTAGGCCTACCTAATGTCGGTAAATCAACACTATTCAATGCATTAACTAAGTCTAATGTCCCTACTTCTATATATCCTTTCTGTACTATAGAACCGCACAAGGGTGTTGTTCAGGTTCCAGATGAGAGGCTCTACGCATTAGCTAGTATTGTAAAACCAGAGAGGATTATACCAGCTGTTATAGAGTTTTGGGATATAGCAGGTCTTATAAAAGGTTCTAGTAAAGGTGAAGGGCTGGGTAACGAATTTCTGTCCCATATAAGAAGTGTAGATGGTATTATCCATATAGTCAGGTGTTTCGAATCCCCTAATATTCCTGCTCTAGGTGAAGGAGACCCAATAAGAGATATAGAGCTTATAGATATTGAGTTGGCTCTCTCCGATCTTTCTCTTGTTGAGAGGAGATTAGAGAAGGTAAAATCTCTGAGGAGGGTGGGAAAGGGTAATCCTGAAGAAGAATCTTTATTAGAAGCCATTCGGGAAAGATTATCCAAGGGAGAATCTATAAAAGACCTACCGGTAATTAAGGACCTTCCTCTACTTTCTTGGAAACCTGTCATTTATGTTGCTAATACTGATAGTTTAGATAACCCTAAGGTTTTGAGACTGATAGAATGGGGTAAAGAGAATGAAAAGGTAGTTATCCCTGTCCTAGCCAAGATAGAGGAGGAGCTAGGTGAGTTTTCAGAGGAAGAAAGGATGTCTTTCCTTAGAGATGGATATGGGATAGAGGAGTCTACACTCCATAGGCTTGTAAGGGAGGCATACAGATTACTTGGACTTATTAGTTTCTTCACTATATGGTCTAAAGAGGTTAGGGCATGGACAGTTGTTTCTGGTACTAAAGCCCCTCAGGCGGCTGGTAAGATTCATTCTGACTTCGAGAAGAACTTTATAAAGGTTGAGGTTATCCCTGTTGAAAAATTGATTCAGGCAGAATCCTGGGCTAAGGCAAGAGAGTTAGGCTATATAAGAGTAGAAGGAAAGGAATATATAATAAAAGATGGAGATGTCTTATACTTTAGAGCTGGCTAGACAGTCTGTAGAAGCTCAGAAGATATGAGTGAAGGTTGAGTGTATCTCTCTTCCTTTATCCTTTTACCATTAATAAGTATAAAATCTTTTGCCCTTTTTACTACTACCCCTAGTCTTTTCAGCGTCTCTAGGTCTTTTATCTTTTCTTTCTTTCGTAACTCTATAATCCTCTTTGCTGATCTAGATCCAATTCCAGGAACTCTAAGAAGTCTTCCAATATCTGCTGTATTTATCTCTACTGGAAAGTATTCAGGATGATTCATTGCCCAGGCAAATTTCGGATCTACAGGTAAATAGAGCTTTCCCTCTCTATTGAAGATAAGCTCATCTGCGGAGAACCCATACTCTCTCAATAAAAAGTCTGCCTGATATAATCTGTGCTCTCTCGTAAGAGGGGTAGGGGGATGGTCTTCTAGTGGAGTATTTCTTATCGGCTGAAACGCGCTAAAATATGCCCTCTTTAGACCTAACTCTCTATAGAGTCTATCTACTAAAGATAAAAGCTCTTTATCTGACTCACCTGCAGGACCAATTACAAACTGTGTTGTGTAGCCTGCCCTTGGCTTTATCCCTTTATCAGTAAGTTCTTTTATAATCTTTATGGTTCCTAAAAGGTCCCTTTCGAAATCTTTATCTATACTTAGCTTCTTTAGCCTCTCTGCGTTCGGTGCTTCAAGGTTTACTGAGACCCTATCTGCCAACTTCATAGCTTGCTCAATATAATCTTTCGTAACTCCTGGCAATATCTTTAAATGGATATAACCATTGAATCTGTAGTTAAACCTCAAGATTTCTACCGTCTTTATCATGTCTTCCATAGTCTTTTTAGGATCGTACTCAACTGCTGAGCTGAGGAATAGTCCTTGGACAAGTTTCTTTTCTTTCAGACCTATAAACGCTTTTACCAACTCTTGAGGCGTGAATTTTATTCTGGTAAAATTCCTTTCGTATCTATTGGCACAGTAGTTACAGTTATTAGAACAGTTATTCGACAAGAGAACCTTAAAAAGCTTTATCTCTTTTCCATCAGGAAGCACTGCAGGATAGATCCAATGTCCGTACCCGCTTCTTATCCTGTGTGCCCCCTGACATAGATAATTTCCACACAAGTCGTACTGGGCTGACTTCCCTAATACTAGGATCTTTTCCTCAGTATCCATAGTTAACCCCGCAATCTTCATTATACGATAAAAGTTTCCTTTTTGCAAAAGCTCCTTCTGTATGGGATATGGCTCAGGAGACTATTAGTAAGTTTTAGATACTTTTGTAAAAAGAATACAGAATATTATCTTCATAAAAAAGTCTTGTGGTATAATTATTTAGAAAATGCTGGAGGAGATTAAGGACTATACCGGTGTAATACATATACATACTGTACATTCTGGTGATAGCTCAGCTGAGCTATCTGATGTTTTAAAGTGCGCAAGAAGGTTTAATGTTGATTACGTTGTTATAACGGATCATAACTCATTAGCTTATAAACCTTTAGAGGGTTGGCATAATGATGTCCTTGTTTTGGTTGGAGAGGAAATATCTCCACCTGAGGGGAATCATTACTTAGCCCTTAATATAGAAGAACTTATAGAGCCATCTTCTAACCCTCAAGATTCTATTAATAAGGTATTAGATCAGGGAGGGTTTGGTTTTATAGAACATCCCTTTTTCTTTGGTAACCACCATATCCATCCGTTCAATATAGCCCCCAGTCCTTGGACAGACTGGAGTGTAGAGGGTTTTACTGGTCTAGCTATATTTAACTATACTTCTGATGGTGGAGAAAGGATGAGAATTTATAGCTTCCCTATATTTTATGCATTCCCTGGTTTAGATAAAGATCGTCCAAATATTAATACTATAAAGAAGTGGGATGAGCTTAGCCTTAAAGGAAAGACTGTGGGGATAGGAACTGCCGATGCACATCTCTATTTAGTAAGATTACTATTCTTTGATGCACCTGCCTGGCCCTTTACTTATTATTTCAACTCTATAAGAACCCATATAATTACTAGAGGTCTCTTAACTCCCGAGTCAGTATATTCATCTCTGAAAGATGGACATTGTTATATATCTCACAACTATCTTGGAAGTTCCAAAGGTTTTCTCTTTTGGGCTGAAGATAGAAAAAACCTTTATATTATGGGTGACGAGTTGAATTTTAGAGAGGGGATAAAAATCTATGTCCGTTCCCCAATAACAGTAAAGATAAAGCTTATAAAAAATGGAAGTATCATCTTAGAAAGGGTTGGAAACTTTCTAGAGTATACTATTGAAACCCCAGGAGTTTACAGAGTGGAGACAGAGGTCTATCACAGACTCTTCTGGAAACCATGGGTTTTTACTAATCCTATCTATATCTTATAGAGAGGGTTTTTGGGCTATAGTAAAGTCCAATACTCTAGGTACGCTAGATTCAACAGCCATTATACCAAAGATCTCTCCAATTTCTTCCATCATAGGTTCTAGTTTTTCTAGTTTTCCTTCTTTTTGAGCTATCTCGAAGAAATCTGATAACTGAGGGATTCTTATATCAACACCCTTTATATTGACAAAACCTATCTTTGTAAGTGTCTCTTGGAGAGAAGTAGAGGTAAAGTGAGAGAGCTCATAATATTTTGTTTGGATGACAAATGGTGCTAATCTCTCAAAGAAGGTTATACCAAATCTCTCATCTTCGTATACTCTATGTCTTCTCTCTGAGAGTTCATTTATCTTTCTCCTCAGATCGTGCTCTTGCATAAGCCATTCTTTATCTAAGAATAATGCATACTTTACTTCTCTTGGAGGATTCTTCTCTTTTAGGGAATAAAAGAGTATACATTCATCTGCAATTATCTCTGCCCAGAGGAACTCGTCTTTTTCATATGCCGGGATATAACGGTCGTAGTTTTCAAATATCATAGCCAGTTTTCCACCGGGTCTTAGGACTCTAAAGACCTCTTCTAGTGCTAAGACTGGATTGTTACTCTGCTCTATGGAATTAGCAGCTATAACCCCATCAAAACTATTATCGGGAAAACTCATATTTATTACGTCCATCTCTAGAAATTCTACATTTTTTATACCTAATCTTTTGGCATTCTGTCTTTGTACACTTACCCTTCTGTGTGAAGGGTCTATTCCGACAACTTTTTCAAAATTATGCGCTACTCTTAGAGAGGGCCAGCCGTCTCCAGGACCTATATCTAGAATTATTTTAGCTCCTCTAACTGCATAACTAAATGCGCTGCATATTGCTATATCATACCAGTGAGACTTATTATTTATATCTAGCGGCTGATATATCACTGGTAGATTAGCATAAGCCTGCGAATCTAATCTTTCATATGTAAGTTCAGCACTTGTGGTCCTTACACAGGATAGATGTGTCTTTATCCATTTTTCTATTCTACTTTCCATAGCTATTAAATTATACCATATAACTGAGTATTACCTTAATATCCTTTTTAAGAAAAAATCGATAAATCTATTACTATCTACATCTATGCATACATCTACATTTGAATCGCCCTTTCTACTGCTATAAGGGGTATCTATAACTACGGTTACTCCTCTAGTAAACTCACCTCTAGTCTCGACCTTTATATGCATATTCTCCTTTTTTACAAGTGAAGACTCTATAAAGCTTGCTACCGCTAGTGGATCGTGAAGTATAGGGTATCTTTCCTTATCCCCTTCTTGCCATATCGTAATCAATTCTGATAGAAATCTGGTTCTTTCGCTATTGAAGTTAAAAATCTCATCTAGGGCCTCCCTGTTGAACCTACATTTTAGAGTTACATCCAATCCTACCATAGTTATTTTAATTCCGGAATCAAATACTATCCTTGCTGCTTCAGGGTCGCAGTATATGTTCCATTCTGGAAATGCCTGAGAGTACATTCCTCCCATCATATATATCTCTGTCTTTTCTTTTATCTTTGGCTCCTTTATTATTGCCCCGGCTATATTTGTTAGAGGACCTATCGTTATAAGAGTTATCATGTCTTGCGAATTCATTACTGTATCTACTATAAAGTCTATTGCGTTAATACTTTTATCTATCTCTATATCCTCTTTGACTGCTTTTACTTGTGGAGGGATAAGATTTTTGTCCCAGTCATTTATCAACGGTTTTTCTCTGCCTTTAACTACAGGAATATCTGGTTTACCAAATACTCTTACTAATTTCTTGGCTAATTTTGCCCTTAATAAAGTATTCCTAAAGACTGTTGTAATAGCAACAATATCTAACTCCGGAGAATTAATTGCTAAAGCTATTGCAAGAGCATCATCGATATCATCTCCAATATCAGTATCTATAATTACCTTTTTCATATTACTATTCCCTCCTTTTTGATGAAATTCTCTACCTCTTCTGATGTTGGTATAGAGCTTTGTGCCCCTTTCCGAGTTACAGATATACCTGCACATACAACTGCATACTTAATAGCCCTCTCTATAGGTTCCCCCTGTGATAATTTTACTGTTAAAGCACCGTTAAAAACATCACCAGCTCCTGTGGTATCTACAGGGTCTACCTTTATGGCTGGAATATAGATCTCTCTATCTTCTCCTATAGCCATAACCCCACGCGATCCTAGAGTTACTATTACCCATTTAATTCCATACTCTAGAAGTCTTTTCCCTGCCTTAATAATGTCATCGTCATCTTTTAATTCGATTCCTGTTATCATTGCTAACTCAGACCTGTTTGGAGTAATTATATCTACTAGAGATATTATATCTTTATCTATCTTCTTTCTTGCCGGTGCTGGATTTAGGATGGAGATAAGATTATAGCTTTTGGCTAGGTTTAGTGAATACTCTACCGTCTCTATTGGTATCTCGAGCTGGATAAGGAGAGTGCTAGCCTTAGATATGATAGGTATGGCTCTTTCTATATCCTCCTTATTTAGCTTCATATTTGCACCGGGAGCTACAACGATGCTATTTTCTCCATCCTGATCTACAATAATAAATGCTATTCCTGTAAGGCTTGAGTCGTCTTCTGTCAGATAATCTATGTTTACCTGATTTTTTAATAGATTTTCTTTCAATTCATTACCAAATAAGTCTTTCCCTATTCTTCCTATAAAGTAACAATCTCCTCCTAATTTGGATACCGTTACTGCCTGATTTGCTCCCTTACCTCCATAAGCCTTGTAGAAAGATTCGCCTATAACCGTTTCTCCAGGTTTCGGAATAGAACTTGACTTTATCACTAAATCCATATTTATACTTCCTATTACTACAATAGGCTTACCATCCATTTATCCCTCCGCTTAGATCTAATCTCTTGAATAGTATAGCATAAGATTGTTATAATAAAACTGCATGGAGGTTTTATGAAACTTAAAATTTGTCTATTCTTATTATTCCTATTCCTTCCATCTATAGCCTATCCTCAAGTAGGCATAGATATAAATATTGAGTTTGGCTTCAATGGGACAGTAAAGGTTGGCAGATGGAATCCAATTACTGTAACCATAAGGACGTATAGTATACCTTTTAAGGGAAGGATAGAGATAGAGGTTAAGGAAGGTAGTGTAATATTAGAAAATATAACCTCTGTCGTATTAAAGGCAGATGTAGATATACCAATGTACTCTATGAAAGAATTCCTTTTTCTTACTCCTCTTTCTGATATGAGACATCCTATAAGAGTCTCTGTTCTTTCCCAAGATGGAAGAGTTGTAAAGACCTCTAGTTATGAGATTAAAGAATTAGATATGAGATTACCTATAATGTGCCTTATAGATAATTGGACATTACCTTATAGAGGAGCAGAGACTAGGATCCTGACTTTAGAATCCGATAGACTTCTAGATAAGCCAATTTTTATACTAGATCCGTTTGATATTGTTTCCCTTAGCCCTTTATCTCTACGTAAATTAAAAAGCCTATTGGATAGATGGATAGTACTAGGGGGTAAAGTTATAACAGACCCCTATGAAGATATTTCAAGTAAGAGAAGAAATGATACATATCCCGGAGATATAGATATATCTCCTCTAGTAGCAGACCTTATAAAAGAGGAAGATATTCCACTACCCTCTAAGAGTTTTGTATCACTATTTCTCTTTCTATATGTATTAGTTCTTTTCTTATTCCTTTACTACTTTGAAGGGCATTTCCTGAAAAGGATTGGTATATATCTTTTAATATGTCTTAGCTTTTCTTATCTACTATTTAGTTTGACCTCAAGAACTAAAGATATTAGTAACGTTGGTATACAGGTCAATCTTATAAAGGTTGACAAGAATGTTCCTTATTCAAGCTTTTATTCAGGGTTAGCTCTTTTTTCTCCCTATAACAAGGTTTTGGATTTTTCATACAATTCTAGAAACCTTGTCTTTTGGGTAAGTAGAAGGGAAAAGAGGATAGCAGAGACAACTCTTATTACTGAAGATAAGGATAGGGTACTAGCAGAGATAAATTTAGGTCCAAATGAGCTTGGACTACTTAGAGGTTGGGGTGTTTTGGACTTTAATATTAAAGCTTATGAGGACGATGGTGTAGTTACTGTAATTAATAATTCTCTATATACCATAGAGGATGCCTATCTCCTAGATAATAAAGGATATCTACCATTAGGAGATATAAAAGTAGGGGTTAATAGATTCAAAAAAGAAACTTTTAGATTGTCAAGACTAAATAGAGATGATATTAATGGAAAAGTTTTATCTTGGTTTATAAACAATGATATAATATCATTAGGTGATAAAAAATATATATTAGGTTGGACCCATACAACACCTGCAGATATAGAGTTTAAGTTTGATAATATCAAGTCTTTAACACTATGTCTCTTGGAGATTTAGGTTATGTTTACTATAGTCTGGAAAGATCTGGAATCAAGAATAAATAGCCTAGAATTTACAAAATTCTGGGGTGTATCTCTATTTATACTCTTTTTAGTCTTTGTGGTTGTTGCACCAGGTTATCAGAGGGTGATAAATAGCTTTATACCGAAACTCTTTATAGTTATGGCTATCTCGGAGTTTTTTGTGTTTTTAGCTTTTACTACAGCTGTAACTATGGGTAATTCCCTTGCTGGTAAAGAAAAGACGATAAGGGATTTGGCTATTGGCAGTAATTTCTCCATCTTTAGTATAGTATTTGGTAAGCTGGTAGCCTTTTTTATCCATCTTCTAATATTACTTGCATCTGTGATACCTTTTAATCTTCTTGCACTTAATATAGGAATAGATGGCGATATTATGAGTTTTTTATCTATTTTAATAGTTGTAAATCTAAGTCTAGCATGTTGGGGATACTTTATATCCACTCTTAGAGAAAAGATATTCCCTATAATTCTATTTTGGATTAGTATAATTATGCTTTTGGTATTTACTGCGAGACTTTCATACCCTCTGAATCTTATAAATCCATTGACACTCATCTACTATTCACAGAGGAGTGGACTTATATATTATCTATTTGTAGGACTTTTAGGTATGGCTTTGACCTTTTGGAGAGTAGTCCATCTAAGGAGGATAGCTCATGAAGAACGATCTGAGTAGACTTATATCGATAGTTAGACTGAAAGTAAGACTTATTACTTTCTTAAATTGGCTTTTAGAGTTATTAATATATGCATCTGTCCTTTATATCTTAGGTTATTTCTTTCATTTTGATGTCCCTTACATATACCTGATAGTTCCACTTTCTATGGCGCTGGGGCTTTCCCTATTTAAGCCTATAAATGATGAAAGTATAGCCATAATTATAGACAGAGACCTGGATCTTAAAGAGAGGGTTATAACTAGCCTAGAATTTAGCGATAAAGAGTCTCCAATTATTGAAAGACTTATAGATGAAACGATAATCTTATTAAAGAGTCTTGATATAAAGAAGGTTTATCCTTTTAAGTTTAGAAAAAGGATTAGATACGCTATCCTTATCCCTCCTATTCTTTTTTTGTCTTTAATGTTTTACCAGAATGTCTTTTACCCTAGATTTGTTTCCCCTAAAGAAGAGATAAGTGTACAGAATAGAATTGAAACAGACATATTGAAACTTGAGCAAAAGTTGATATCTGAGAAGCCAGAATTGGCTAAAAGATTAGAATTTCTTAGAAGAGGAATTGAGGAGAAAAAGATTAAGGGCGAGGAGGGCTTGAGTATATTGAAAGAGATAACTAAGGAGATTGAAAAGGACCCTGGTAGTATTGATACTACTAGTAAAGTTGATATAAAAAAGATGTTAGAGATGGTTATGAATAAGATGAGTAGTAATACTTCTTCTCAGGATAGTAAAGAGGGAACTAGAGAAGGTGAAAGACAGTTAGCTCCTAGTGGAAATCTGTCTACTGAAGATTCAAGTTCAGAAGACAGAAATTTTCCTCTAAAAGATAAAAGTGCTTTAAATCCAGAGAAAAATAGTGGTGAAAACTCCTCTATGGGGGGAGAAAATTTTGACACTATGCCAAATACCACTGGGGATAAGAAGATGGGTAATAAAGTAGGAAGTAGCTCATCCCGAGGAGAAACAGAGACTGGTTCTAAGGAAGGTGAAAGGGCAGAGGAGTCTAGAGGAAGCGATAGTATTGAGCAGGGGGGAACATTGCCTGGGAAGGGAGAACGAGATACTAAGCTTGGTGAGGAATCAAAAAGATTAAATACTCAAGGTCTACCACAGTATGTTCCTGGTATAGCCAAAGAAGAGGGGGATATAAAGTTGAAGATAAAAAACTTAGGTAAAGATACTACTCCTTCTATAGGAGAAAGAGCTATAGGAAGTCCTACGAAATCTTCTGAAGACCCTATAGGAAAGGAAGTAGTTCCCTCTGAATATAGAGAGGCGATAAAGCTTTACTTTGAGAGATTGAAAGGAGAGTAAGTATTATGGAATTTAGAGAAGGATTTAAAGACATATTCACAAGGTTAAAGGAAGAGATTTCTAAAGTAATAGTCGGATATGATGAGATCATAGAACAGGTTTTAATAGCTCTATTTAGTGGTGGTCACGTACTATTAGAAGGACTTCCAGGTTTAGGAAAGACACTTATGGTTAAGACTCTGGCTGAAGCACTAGACCTTACATTCTCAAGGATTCAATTTACACCAGACCTTATGCCTTCAGATATAATAGGGACAAACGTTATGGAACAGGATAGGACATTCAGATTTCAACCCGGACCAATCTTTGCACAGATAGTCTTAGCTGATGAGATTAATAGGGCTACACCTAAGACTCAATCGGCACTTCTTGAGGCTATGCAGGAACATAGTGTAACTGTTTCTGGAGTTATTCATAGATTGAAGGAACCATTCTTTGTGATGGCTACACAAAATCCAATAGAGATGGAAGGGACGTATCCTCTTCCTGAAGCACAATTAGATAGATTCTTCTTTAAACTTAAATTAGGTTTCCCTAATAAAGAAGAGCTTATAGATATAATTGACCGAACAACAAATCCTGAGATACTAAAGGCAGAGAAGGTGTTAGATGGGGAGACGATAGAGATGAAGAAGAAAGAGATAAGGTCAGTCCCTGTTTCTACACCAGTAAAGGATTATGCTGTTAGACTGGTTTTAGCTACACACCCTGAATTAGAGTCTTCTCCTTCTATGGTAAAAAGATATGTGCGTTATGGTGCTAGTCCTAGAGGTGTCCAATCACTTATACTTGGAGCTAAAGTGAAGGCATTAATAGAGGGTAGGTATAATGTAAGCTTTTCTGATATTAGATATGTTGCCAAACCTTCTCTAAGACATAGGATTATCCTAAACTTTGAAGGAGAGGCGGAAGGACTAGATACAGATACCGTTATTGATAATATTCTAGAGGAGGTTCCTGAATTAGAAAATGAGCCTGTTAAGCCCTGAGTTCCTTAGTTATTTAGAGAGGTTAGATCTACTCATAAAGAGATCTATCAAAGGCTCTAGTATAGGAGAGAGATTAAGTTCCAAATACGGTAGGGGGATAGAATTTCAGGATTATAGAAGCTATGAGATAGGGGATGATTTCCGTTATATAGACTGGAACATATTCGCAAGACTTGATAAGTTGTTTGTAAAACTTTTTAGAGAAGAAGAGATTAGCACTATAAATATACTCTTTGATATAAGTAAATCTATGAGGTTTGGAAATCCATCTAAGTTATACTTTGGTAAACAACTTTCAGCAAGCCTTGGATATATTGGATTGGTCAACTATGACTTGGTAAATCTCTACTGTATCTCCTCTACGGTTGAAAATAGGCTGGAATCTCTGAGGGGTAGAGCTAATACTATGAGATTATTAAGATTCCTTGATGCTTTAGAACCTCAAGGGGTTACCTCCTTGAATAGTGCAATTAGAGAGTCACTTAAGGGTCTAAAGGGTAAGTCAGTATTTATTATACTATCTGACTTTCTAGACCCAGCCGGATATGAAGAAGGGTTAAAAGTCCTTAATACTAGAGGTTATGAGACATTTGTATTCCATATCCTCTCTGAAGAAGAGATTTCTCCTCCCATCTCTGGAAGTGTAAAGTTGGTAGACTCTGAGACAGGAGAAACTATCGAGCTGGATGATATTGATGATATACTAAGCGGTTATAGAGAGACTTTGGGTAGATTTTTGGAAGAGATTGAATCCTTCTGCCTAAACCATAGTATAGAGTATATTAGGGCAAGCTCAAGTATCCCTATAGATAGGGTTGTCCTTTACTATATGAGACTTGGGGGTTGGCTTAAATGAGCTTTTTATCTCCAATCTATTTTCTTTTCCTTCTTGCAGTTCCAATAGTCATAATACTCTACCTATTAAGGACAAGAAGAGAGGTGCTAGTAGTTCCAAGTATATACTTATGGAAGAGATATACTAGAGAAGAACTCAGATATTCGGTACTCAAGAAGTTCCTTAAAGATATATTACTACTCTTACAGATTCTAGCTATTATTCTTATCACCTTAGGACTTGTTAAGCCTAGCGTACTCTCTTTTGTAAAAGCTAGAAATGTTGTATTTATAATTGATACTTCCTGTAGTATGCAGGCAAAGGACATAAAGCCGACCCGTTTTGATTCTGCAAAGATGGAGGCTCTAAAATTAGTCGATTCTTTAGAAAAAGGAACTGCTATCTCTGTATTTTCTTCTGACTCAAAAACAAGGTTCCTTTTGGACTATACTTCTGATAAGAAGAAGGTAAAAGAAACTATAAATAGTCTTTTCCCTACCGATACAGAAGGTAATATAATAGAGACTTTAAATTATATAGAAAGACTTAATAAGAAGCCGGATATGATATATCTTTTTACCGATGGTGCCTTCGAGAGAGAAATACTATCTTCTCTGCCAATAGAGGTATTTACTTTTGCTAAGGATAGTAATAATGTTGGTATAATTAGTGCTAGCGCTAGAGATACCGGCATAAAAGGGGAAAAGGAGATATTTATTAAGGTTAAGAATTTTTCTAAAACTAAAAAGTCTGTCCCTCTCCAGGTTTGGGAAGGGGAGAGACTTATAGAGACCTCTACCTTAGAATTAAATCCGGGGGAAGAAAGGGCAGTTATAATTGGTCCAAAGAGGTTTAGTGGTATAGTAAAGGCTATAATATATCCAAATGACCTACTTTCTGTAGATGATAAGGTTTATCTGACATTCCCAAAAATTAAACCATCTGTATTACTTGTAACTAAAGAAAATCCATACCTAGAAATAGCCCTTTCCCTTGCCGATATAGGTATTCTTGACAAGACAGATAAATTTGATCTAGGAATGTTATCTAAATATGACATAGTAATATTTGATGGCACAGCTCCTAATGAGGTTTTACCTGGTAACTATATATTTATAGGAAAGATCCCAGAAAATATACCACTACAG